>NZ_JBFBAD010000017.1:0-111364 GCF_040682075.1 Actinoplanes sp. NPDC051411
CAGGGATACGGGCGTAACTGCGCTGTGTGACGAAATCGGCGCCGGACAATACTGTCGGTTTATCGACACAGGTCAGGGGCCTGTGTCCGCGGGCACAAAGCCGGCGACAAGGTTCAGGCAACCGATCCCACGACGGGGAAGACAACGAGCCAGACGGTCACCGCCATTCATGTCGACCACGACAAGGCATTGACCGATCTCACCGTGAAGGTCAAGGGTCGCAACACCGTCGTGCACACGACGCAGCAGCACCCGTTCTGGGACAAGACCAGAAAGATGTGGGTCGGTGCCGGCGACCTTGCGCCTTCTGACAAGGTCGCGACCGGCGACGGATCAGCCGCGGTCGTCGCGGTCGTCAACTTCGCCGCGGCGCGGGACATGTACGACCTCACGGTCAGCGCCGTCCACACTTTCTACATCGTGGCGGGCTACACCCCGGTCATAGTGCACAACTGCCCGGGTGGCACGGACGCGCAGGGAAATGCCTGCTCGTGCTCGAAATCACTTGCGGCGAAGTTTGGAATCAAAGGCGGCCAGGGCGGCGTCTATACCATCCATCTTCCGGGCCGGGCCAAGTACGTCGGAATGTCATTGAACGACGTCGCCGGACGCGTGAACGCATCCGTCTCCAGTGCGTCCCACTCGGTATACAAGGCGGGGTACCGGGAACAGGACGTTCTAAATGTCACCTTCGTACCGTTGACCGGCTTCTCGAGAACTGTGCTGAGGACCATCGAACAGACAACGATGGACTCCCTCACCAATATGGGCTTTAATGTGGTAAACACGCGTAACCCCGAAATACGCCTGCCCTCTTAGTCGCTGAGTCGGCGGCCTCGGAGTCCGGTGCGTCGTTAGGGAGGATCGTGCAGTCGACCGAGTTTTGGAGCATCGTCGGGAAGTGTCGGGAAGACGCCGAGCTACTGGTGGATTTCAACACGAACCTGGTGCTCGAACTTGACGCGTTACCCGTCGAGGAGATTGCAAGTTTTCGTCTGGCCTGGCTGGCGGCGTCCGATGGTCTCTATTCATGGGACGTCTGGGATGCCTCTGCCCTTATGCTGAACGGGACCGACGACGACTCGTTCATGGACTTTCGTTCGTGGGCTATCAGCCTGGGTCGGCCGGATTATGATTCGATACGCGCTGACGCGGACAATCTCGCAGAATATGGCCGGATCGTGGCCGATGCGGAATCCGCGGAGGCTGAGGAATTGAGTGGCATCCCGGAGCGTCTGTATTTGGCTCGTGCCGGCGTGAGTCCTCCAGACCCGCCGGATCAGTCAGTGCTGACGAAGCCATTCGGAAAGCGGACCGATCTTCATGACACCGAAGCCGTCATGGCTCGCTTCCCTCGCATCCATGCTTGGCGATCACGAGCGGTTCGATAGCAGAATTGCGATCGGGACGATTCAGGGGAGGCCGGTCAGCAGGCGCAGGGAACCGTTGAACTGGGGTTGGGCGCGCCACGACGCGTACGTCTCATCCCACCGGCCGGAGGCCAGGTCCTGGCGCAAGCCGGCGACGGTGCGCTGGGTCGCCTCCGGCGTGATGAAGCCCCACGCCGACTGCGCCGCCCGCACCCGTGGGTCGAGGAAGCTCTCCGGCCGGGCATAGAACGCCTCGGTGAAGCCGTCGACGCAGTCGATCGGAATGGGGACCTCGGCGACCGATGACGAACGGCCGATGGCGTCGGCGAGCAGCGGGATCGCGGGGTAGCGGCGGCGTTCGGCGGCGATCAGCTCGGGGGCGTAGGCGGCCAGCCAGAAGCGGTCCAGCGCGTCGCCGTCGAAGGTGAGGATGACGACCGGGCCCCGGGCGACTCGCCGCAGTTCGGACAGGCCGCGGGCAAGGTCGCGCCACTGGTGGACGGTGACGGTGGCCATGGCCGCGTCGAAGGAGTTGTCGTCGAACGGGAGTTGCTCGGCGGTCGCGTTCACAGCGGTAACCAGAGAAGGTGGCCGCTGGGCGCGCATAGCGGCCGACGGTTCGACGGCGACCACGTGCCGGTCGGAAGGCTCGTAAGAACCGGCGCCGGCACCGACATTGAGCACGGTGGGGGCGTCGCCCAGCGCGGAGTGGATCAGGGACGCGATCCGCGGGTCGGGGCGTCGGATGGTCGCGTAGTCGTGGCCGTGAGCGTCGTAGTCGAAGTCGCCGGAAGACATGCGGCGACGTTAAACCCGCACCTCAGGGCCGGGTCGAGAGTGGGTTTCGTCACGCTCGGGTAAGAAATGGGCGTAAGGCGCTCGTAAGCGTCGATTAATAACATTCTCCCGGAGGCGGTGATGGAATTCCGTCGATCGGTTCCCACGGATGGGAACCGTCGTCCAGGAGGGGCAGAAATGGGATTCCTGAACAGCCGTGTCCGGCCGGCCATGCTGGCGATCGGGGTGGCGGCGGCCGTCGTCGCGGTGCCCGCCGCGGCCCACGCTTCGACGTCGGACTCGTTCCACGTGTTCTCGCGCAGCTTCGTCGAGGACCCGGCGACCCACACGGTGAGCCTGCCGCTGCACACCGGTTATGTCGCCGGGAAACCGGTGTCCTATGTGATCACCGACGCTTCGACCGAGAAGGCGGCCGAGGCGCTCGGCGTGAACTTCGCGCCCCGGCTGGCCAACGCCCGCGGCACGGCCGCCGTGCAGAAGGCGACCGCTACGCCGGCCGGGCTGAAGATCCCGGCCACGGTCGACTTCACTCCCTCCCGGGTCGTGGTTCCCGGGCCGACCGGATTCCCGCCGGACCAGGCCGTGCCGGGGGCCGAGGCCCAGCCCGGCTACAGCTCGCTGCTCCAGCTGCCCGACGGTACGGTGATCAACGCTCCGCAGATCGCCAACGCCAGCGGGCAGGCCGACAAGGTGGTCACGATCGACCGGAAGCACGGCCGGGTCGTCTACCGCGAGACCGACGGCTTCTACGACCACCAGCGCGTGCACTACGTCTCGTTCGAGGCGTCGATTCCGCTGACGGCGGCGCTGGAGAACGCGGCCGACGTGCCCGCCCTGAACGCGGCCCCGGCCGACGACGACTCGACCGGCGTCCAGCCGGCCCGGGAGGAGATCGGCATCGTGACCAACGGGCAGCTCGGTAAGGACAACCCGCAGCGACAGGGCCTGTCGAGTGCGCTGCTCGACGGTCTCGACCCGCTGAACATCCTCGGCGAGGTGCCGGAGAACGACCCGGCCTCGGAGTACAGCCCGCTGTGGGACGCCAACCTCGCCCAGTGGACCCCGGCCGCGGTGACGGCCGGTCAGGTCAAGCGGGTCACCGACTTCGACGACCTGCGCGCGCTGGCCGGCAAGGGCCTGATCACCGCGCCCGACGGCAGCAAGTTCGGCCGTTCCGGCTTCCTGATCAACTGCCCGGCCATCAGCATCGCCAAGTGACGCGGTTCTAACGCGCCTCGAGCCACTGCGCGAGGCCGTCGAGGATGCGCTCCAAACCGAAGGCGAAGCCCTCGTCCCAGATTTTCACCGGGTCGAAGGCTTCGCCGGCGTTTTCGCGGCGCCACTTGTCGTAGTTGGGGTGCTCGGGGGCGAGCCGGTCGAGGTAGGGCTCCATCTGGGCGGCCAGCTCGGCCATCGGGACGCCGGCCTGGCGGGTGGCGCGGGCCACGGCGTTCTGCGTGGCGGCCGAGCCGAGGGCGTGGGCGTTGACCAGCGATATCACGTGGGTGACCTCGAGCCCCCGGAAGCCGGCCCCGGTGAGCAGGGTGATCGCCCGCTCGCCGATGCGCATCGCGTTGGGGCCGATGGTCGGCCGGGTGCCGAGGAGGCCGGTGACCCAGGGGTGGCGCAGCAGCATGGCGTGCATGCCGTTGGCCCAGACCGAGAGGCCGATCCGCCACGAGGTGTCGCGCGCCTCCGGAACGTACGCCTCGCCCATCACCTCGTCGACCGCCAGCTCCAGCAGTTCGTCCTTGTTGGTGACGTGCCAGTACATCGAGGTGGCGCCGGCGCCGAGGCGGGTGCCGAGTTTGCGCATGCTCAGGCCGGACGGGCCCTCCGCGTCGAGCAGTTCGATCGCCGCCTTGACGATCTGTTCGCGGCTCAGGGTGGGCTGGCCGCTCCGGGTGCGGGGCGGTCGCAGGAACACCGAGTCGGCGAAGAAGTCCGGCATTGCGCTATCTTAGCCGGCCTCGTACGGTGTGCGAGTGAGTAGTACAGCGTACGAGAAAGAGCGCGACCCGCGTCGCTGGCTGATCCTCGCCGTGCTCTGCCTGAGCATGTTGGTGGTCGTCATCGACAACATGGTGCTCAACATCGCGATCCCGTCGCTGATCCGCGACCTCGGCGCGAGCACCGCCGACATCCAGTGGATCATCGACGCCTACATCCTGGTCTTCGCCGGACTGCTGCTCACCGCGGGCGGTCTCTCGGACCGGCACGGGCGGCGGAAAGGCCTGGTCACAGGCATGGCGATCTTCGGGATCGCCTCGGCCGTCGCCACCTTCTGCCAGACGCCGGGCCAGCTCATCGCCGTACGCGCGGTGATGGGTGTCGGCGCCGCCTTCCTCATGCCCGGCACGCTGTCGATCCTGACCACGGTGTTCGACGACGCCGAGCGCAAGAAGGCGATCGCCATCTGGAGTTCGGTGCTGATGCTCGGCGCGCTCGGTTCCCCGCTGGTCGGTGGCGTTCTGCTGCAGCACTTCTGGTGGGGCTCGATCTTCCTGATCAACATCCCGGTCGCCGGCCTGGGGATCGTCGCCGCGCTGGCCATCATCCCCGAGTCGCGCGGACCGTCCGGCCGGCCCGACCTGCTCGGCGCGCTGTTCTCCACGATCGGCATGACCGCGCTGGTCTGGGGCGTGATCAACTCGTCCCGGCTCGGGTGGGGCTCGGCCCAGACTCTCGGCGGGTTCATGACCGCGGTCGTGGGCCTGGTCGCGTTCGTCCTCTGGGAGCGCCGGGTCGCCGAGCCGATGCTGCCGATGACCCTGTTCCGCGACCGCAACTTCGGCGGCGCCAGCTTCTCGATCGTGCTGCTCTCCTTCTCAGCCGGCGGCATCGGGCTCGCGCTCACCCAATATCTGCAGTTCGTGCTCGGCTACACCCCGCTCAAGGCCGGGCTGGCGTTCATTCCGATGCTGGTCACCGCGATGGCGTTCAACGGGATCGGGGTGCTGGTCGACAAGAAGCTCGGCACCCGGGCCGCCGTCGCCACCGGAATGTTGCTGATGGCGGCCGGCTTCGGGGTGCTGGCCTCGCTCGGGGCGTACGACGGCTACGTCAAGCTGGCGATCGCGATGGTCGTGATCGGCATGGGCAGCGGGATCACCGGGCCGGCGGCGTACGGGACGCTGCTCGCGGCGCTGCCGCAAGAGCGGGCCGGAGTCGGGTCGGCGGTCAACGACACTGTGCAGCAGATCGGGTCGGCGCTCAGCGTCGCCGTGCTGGGAAGTGTGCTGACCACGGCCTACCAGTCGGCGATGCCGCACGGATTGCCGGCGGCCGCCCGCCACTCGATCGGTGAGGCGCTCGGAATCGCGGCCGCGACCGGAGACGGCCAGTTGGCTCAGGTCGCGAAGAGCGCGTTCGTGCACGCGACCTCCACGGCGTCCCTGATCGGGGTCTTCGGCGGGATCGCGGCCGCGGTGGTGGCGGTGTCGGTGCTCAGGCCGGCGAAGAAAGAGGCGGGGGATAAGGCGGAACTCGTCGAACAGGCGTACTAATATGGCCGCATGAGCTACCAGCCTTCAATGCTCGGCGACCTCGATGCGGCACCCGCGCTCAGCCCTCTGCGGCCGCAGAGACACCGGCTGACCGCCGGCGCGTGGGTCGACGTGCTGCCGGGCTGGCTGAGCAACTCCGACGAGGTTTTCGAGCGCCTCCTCGGCATCGACTGGCGAGCCGACCGCCGAAAGATGTATGACAACGTCGTCGACGTGCCGCGGCTGCTGCGCTGGTTCGGCGCCGAGGAGACGCTGCCTCATCCGGTGCTGACCGCGGCCCGGGCCGAGCTCTCGTCGCACTATGCCGACGAGCTCGGCGAACCGTTCGTCACCGCCGGCATGTGCCTCTATCGCGACGGCCGCGACAGCGTCGCCTGGCACGGCGACACGATCGGCCGCTCGTCGCGGCACGACACCATGGTCGCGATCCTCTCGCTCGGCTCACCGCGCAATCTGGCGCTGCGCCCGCGGGCCGGCGGTCACGAGTCGCTGCGGTTCCCGCTCGGTCACGGCGACCTCATCGTGATGGGCGGCTCCTGCCAGCGCACGTGGGAGCACGCGATCCCCAAGACGGCCAGGGCGGTCGGGCCACGCATCAGCGTGCAGTTCCGGCCGGTCGACGTCGCCTGAGAAGCCCGCCCGAGCGGGCGCCGCTCGGCGGTGCGTGGAAACGACCGCGCGACGGGGCCGGGTGGTGCGTGGAAATGATCGCGCGACGGGGCCGGGTGGTGCGTGGAAATGATCGCGCGACGGGGCCGGGTGGTGCGTGGAAATGATCGCGCGACGGGGCCGGGCGGTGCGTGGAAATGATCGCGCGACGCGGCCGGGCGGTGCCTGGAGACGATCGCGCGACGCGGCCGGGTGGTGCCTGGAGACGATTGCGCGACGAGGGTCGCCCGGTGGCGCGCGGAAACGACCGCGCGACCGGCGACGGGCTCAACGACTGGGACGGCCGCGGCGCTCGACGGCGCCTGGGAACGACCGCCCGGCAGGAGCTGCCCGGCGCCTCGGGACGCCCGGCGCCTCGGGACGCCCGGCGCCTCGGGACGCCCGGCGCCTCGCGACGCCCGGCAGCTCAGCGACGCCCGGCAGCTCAGCGACGCCTGGCAGCTCAGCGACGCCTGGCAGCTCAGCGACGCCTGGCAGCTCGCGACGTCCGAGTTGAAGCGGCCGCGGACGGCCGTTGGGCGGCGGGCCTTATATGTTCGTCCGGCTTGACGCCTCGGTCTTCAAGGTCCGCGAACCCGGCCGCATCATCAACGTCCGTGCCCTCGTCGCGGTTGGCGTCAACGCCGACGGCAGCCGTGAGGTAGCTGGGCCTGTACATCCGCTCGGATGAGGGCGGCGCCGGCCCTGCGCTGGCGGTTCGGCGGTCGTCTCCGACGCTCACCTCGGCCTCGTGACGGCGATCGGCGCCGCGCGTCCCGGCAGCGCTGCCGGACCCCACTGCCTGCGGCAACCTGCTGGCCGAGGTCCCTGAGACGCCTGACCAAAGAGATCCGTCGGCGCCGGGATCTGCCCGAATCGGGCCGCGATCATCCGCCTCGTCGGCTCTCTCCTGGCCGAGCGGACCGACGAGTGAGTCGAAGGCCGCCGCTGCACGGGCCCCGACCGGCCCCGCAAAGCCCAGCCAGGACACCCGAACGCGACCAGGCGTCCGAGATCGCTCCACAGCATCAACCCGCGAGGGCCGGCGAGCGCCGACCCTCACCCGGCGAGTCGCCCGACCGGGCCCGGGCGGCGGTGGCCTGACCTCCCCGGTAACGCTTCGAAAATGCCGGTTGACCAGCGCGCGCTGAAAGTTACACTCCAAGTGTAAATAGTTGACCTTCACGCTCCACAAGGGATCGCCATCGGTCCGGCTAGGGGTGCACCATGTCAACAAGCACCGCGTCAACAACCGGGCTCGCGCTCGAACACCTGACCGTTCGCTTCGGCGGCCTGACCGCGCTCGATGACGTCTCGCTCCAGGTTCCGCCCGGCCGGGTCGTGGGCATCATCGGTCCCAACGGGGCCGGCAAGACCACCCTCTTCAACGTCGTCTGTGGCTTCGTCCGCCACAACGGGGGCGCGATGACGCTGGACGGCCGTCCCTTTCGGCCCCGGCCGCACCATCTCGCGCGGCACGGCATCGCGCGCACGCTTCAGGGGGTCGGCCAGTTCAACGGCATGACCGTGCTGGAAAACGTGCTGGTCGGCGGGAAGAACGCCAAGGGCGCGCTGGAGCGTTGCGGGGTCGCCGAGCACGCCCACGAGTTACCCGGCCGGCTGCCCTATGCCCTGCGCAAGCGGGTGGAGCTGGCCCGGGCCCTCGTCGCCGAGCCGCGCATTCTGCTGCTCGACGAGCCGGCCGGCGGTCTCGACGCCGACGAGATCGCCTGGCTGGAGGGTCTGATCCGCGAGCTCGACACCACGATTCTGCTGGTCGAGCACCATATGGATCTCGTGATGGCGGTGTGCGACGAGATTCTGGTGCTCGACTTCGGCAAGCCGATCGCGATCGGGCCGCCCGATCAGATCAAGGATGATCCCGCGGTGGCCGATGCCTATCTGGGGGCTGCCGCATGATGGAGGTCGAGGGCCTGACCGCGGGTTACGGGGCGGCCCCGGTGCTGCACGAGATCAGTTTCCAGGTGCCGGCCGGCAAGATCGTCGCGGTGCTGGGGGCGAACGGGGCCGGCAAGACGACCCTCCTGCGTACGCTCTCCGGGCTCGTCCCGGCGACCGCCGGGCGCATCCTGTTCGACGGTGTTGATCTTCGCAAGGAAAGCGTCGAGCGGATGGTCCGCCGGGGCGTCGCGCACGTGCCGGAGGGACGTGGCGTGATCACCGAGCTGACGGTGGACGAAAATCTGCGGCTCGGTGGCCTGTGGCGCAAGCCGCGGCCGGCACTCGACGAGATCTATGAGCTCTTTCCGCCGCTCGCCCAGCGGCGCGACCGGCCCGGAAGTGAACTCTCCGGTGGCGAGCGCCAGATGCTGGCGATCGGCCGCGCGCTGGCCGCCGGCCCGCGCCTGCTCCTGCTCGACGAGCCGTCGCTCGGGCTGGCGCCCCGGGTGACCGCCCAGATCATGTCGCTGCTGCGAGACCTGCGCGACCGCACCGGCCTGGCCGTGCTGCTGGTCGAGCAGAACGTGCGCAGTGCGATGTCGGTGGCCGACGAGGCTCTCGTGCTGGCGCTCGGCCGGGTCGTCGCTCGCGGGCCGTCCGCCGACCTGCGCGACGACGCCGAACTGCGGCACGCCTACCTGGGGTTCTGACATGGACAGATTCATTTACCTGACCTTCGACGGGCTCAGCCGGGGCGCGGTCTACGCGGCGTTCGCGCTGGCCCTGGTGCTGATCTGGCGGGCCGCCCGCATCGTCAATTTCGCCCAGGGCGCGATGGCGATCGCCACCGTCTACGCCGGCTATTCGGTCAGCACCGCGACCGGCTCCTACTGGCTCGGCTTCGCCGTCGCGATCATCGGCGGGCTGGTGCTCGGCGCGGCGGTCGAGCGGGTGGTGATGCGGTTCGTCGACCATTCGTCGCCGCTCAACGGGGTGGTGGTCGCGCTCGGCCTGGTGCTGATCATCCAGGGCGTGCTCGGGATGATCTACGGCGACGACTACAAGCCGGCCGCGGCCCCGTTCAGCCGGGACGGGTTCGAGGTCGGTGGCGTCGCGTTGCTGTCACGCTACGACCTGTTCGTGTTCGCCGCGGTGGGTGCGGTCGTCGTTCTTCTCTCGCTTCTGTTCCGGGGCACGTCGACCGGCCTGCGGATGCGGGCGGCCGCCTTCGCGCCGGACGTCTCCCGGCTGCTCGGCGTGCCGGTCGGCGGCATGCTGACGCTGGGCTGGGCGCTGGCCGCCGCGACCGGGTCGCTGGCCGGGATGCTGGTCATCCCGACCGAATTGGGGCTGCATCCCAACGCGATGGATCTGCTGTTCATCTCGGCCTTCACGGCCGCGGTGGTCGGCGGCCTCGACAGCCCGATCGGCGCGGTGGTCGGCGGCGTGATCGTCGGGCTGCTGCTGTCCTACGTCAGCGGCTACATGGGTGCCACGGTCGCCCCGATGGCGGTCCTGATCCTGCTCGTGGTCGTGCTCCTGGGCCGGCCGGACGGGCTCTTCGCCCGCTCGAAAGCGAGGACGGCATGACGTTGATCAAGGACCGCATCAAACCGGCCAGCGTGCCGGCGATCACAACCCGGCGGCTCAACCCGATCGTGGTCTTCGTCGCCGGCGCGATCGTGATCGTCGCGCTGACCTACATGCTGCCGCCGTTTCGCACCTATCAACTGGCCACGATCGGGGCCTACTTCTGCGTCACCGCCGGCCTGACCGTTCTCACCGGACTCAACGGGCAGCTCTCCCTGGGCCACGGCGCCCTGCTGGCGACCGGGGCCTACACGTTCGCGCTGATGCAGAACAAGTTCGACCTGCTGATCGCCGGAATCGTGGTGGCGATCCTGGTCACCACCGCCGTGGGGGCGGTGATCGGGCTGGCCGCGGCCCGGCTGCGCGGTCCCTATCTGGCCGGGCTCACCCTGGCGGTCGCGGTCGTGGTGCCGTCGGTCACCAGCACGTTCGACGGCACGTTCAACAGTGACCAGGGTCTGCCGGTGGCGCTCGAGCCGCCGCCCGGCACGATCCCGGTCGAGCGCTGGCAGGCGTGGCTCTGCTGGGCCGGTGCGCTGGTCACGGTGCTGGTGCTGGCCTATCTCACCCGCAGCCGGTTCGGCCTGCGGATGCGGGCGGTGCGCGACGACGAGACGGCGGCGAGGCTGGCCGGCATCGGCGTGGCGCGTACACAAGTTTTGGCCTTTGTCGTCTCGGCCGCCTGCGCCGGCCTGGCCGGCGCCCTGTTCGCGCTCCTCGCCCAGAGCGTCTCGCCGGGCGCCTTCCCGCTGACCCTTTCGCTGTTCCTGGTGATGGCGATCGTGATCGGTGGGCTGGGCCGGCTGGCCGGGGCGCTGATCGGCGCGTTTCTGCTCGTCGCACTGCCCGCGGTCGCCCAGTCGATCGGGGAGAACGCGGGCTCGCAGCGGCTGGAGGGCAACCTCTCGCTCACCTTCTTCGGCGTCGTCCTCGTCGCCGTCATGCTGGCCGCCCCCGGCGGTCTCGCGGCGTTGCGAATCCGCCCTCGGCGGGCTCGCGGCGCCGCGAAGCAGCACTGATCCCTCCGGAATACCGCGCAGAAAGGCCAAGAATGAAACGCACCGCGACCGTCCTCGCCGCCGTGCTGCTGGCCGCCGGCTGTAGCAGCGGAAACAGCAGTGGAGGCGGGGGGAGTTCCAGCACCCCCGGCGTCACCGATTCGTCGATCCTGATCGGCACCCATCAACCGCTCACCGGGCCGGCCGCCGCCGGCTACTCCGAGATCTCCCCCGCCACCAAGGCCTACTTCGACTTCGTCAATGCGAACGGCGGCGTCTACGGCCGGCAGATCACATACAAGATCATGGACGACACCTACAACCCGGCCACCACCCAGCAGGTGGTGCGGCAGATGGTGCTCCAGGACAAGGTCTTCGCGATCCTCAACGGGCTCGGCACGCCGACCCACACCGGTGTGCTCGACTTCCTCAAGACCAACCGGGTGCCCGACCTCTTCGTGGCCAGCGGCAGCCGCAGCTGGAACCAGCCCGACAAATATCCGGGCACGTTCGGCTTCAACCCGGACTACACGGTCGAGGGCAAGATCCTGGCGACCTACGTCAAGACGTCGCTGGCCGGCAAGAAGGTCTGCTTCCTCGGCCAGGACGACGACTTCGGCCGGGACAGCCTGGCCGGCATCGAGCAGATCCTCGGCCCGGTCGCGGCCAAGCAGTCCTACGTGACCAGCAACCCCAACGTCGGCCCGCAGATGGGCGCGCTCAAGGCGGCCGCCTGCCAGGTCGTCATGCTGGCGACCGTGCCCGGTTTCACCGCGCTGGCGATCGGCACCGGCGCCAAGATCGGCTTCAAGCCGCAGTACGTGGTGAGCAACGTCGGCGCCGACCCGACCACGCTGACCAAGACCCTGGGCCCGGCCGCCGGGCTGCTCGAAGGTGTCGTGGCGGCCAACTACCTGCCGCTGGCCAGCGACACCAGCAACCCGTGGATCCAGCTGTTCCAGAAGGTCAACACGCAGTACAACAAGGGCGCCCAGTTCGACGACAACGTCGTCTACGGCATGTCGGTCGGCTACCTCTTCGTGCAGACCCTCCAGGCCGCGGGGAAGGACCTCACCCGCGACAAACTGACCGCCGCGGTCGAAAAGGGCGGATTCACCGGGCCTGGGATGGTTCCCTTGCGCTTCTCGGACAAAGATCATTCCGGGTACGCGGGTGAGCAGTTGACCAAGCTCGTCGGCGGCAAGTCCACGTACTTCGGCACGGCGTTCCAGACCGACGACGCCGCCGGACCGGTCAGCCCGTACTCGGGCACCGCGGCCGCGCCCCCGGCCAACGGAATCCCGCCGGCGCAGTAGCGTCGGGGCTGAGCGCTAATTACTGTTCGCACGTCAAGTGCACAAACTGGAGAAGGAGCGGCGATGGCAGACCAAGTGGCGATCGTGACCGGGGCCAGCCGAGGGATCGGTTTCGCCATCGCCCAACGCTTCGTCGCCGAGGGCTGGAAGGTCGCCATCACCGGCCGCAACGCGGAGGCGCTCGACCAGGCGGCCAAGGACCTGGGCGGCCCGGAGGTGGCGATCGGCATCGCCGGCAAGGGTGACGATGCCGACCACCGGGCCGCCGTGGTCGACACCGTCCTCGGTCAGTTCGGGCCGGTGACGACGCTGGTCAACAACATCGGGATCAACCCGGCGTACGGCCCGCTCGGCACCCTCGACCTGACCGCCGCCCGCAAGATGATCGATGTGAACGTGCTCGGCACCCTCGGCTGGGTGCAGGAGGCGCTGCGCGGCGGCCTGAGCGACGGCGGCTCGATCGTCAACATCTCGTCGGTCTCCGGTGTCCGCCCGGCGCCGGGCATCGGCTTCTACGGCGTGACCAAGGCGGCGCTGATCCACCTCACCGAGGAGCTGGCGGTCGAGCTGGCGCCCAAGGTGCGGGTCAACGCGGTCGCCCCGGCCGTGGTCAAGACCCGCTTCGCGACCGTGCTCTACGAGGGTCGCGAGGAGGAGGTCGCGGCGAGGTACCCGCTGGGCCGCCTCGGCGTGCCGGAGGACGTGGCCGGCGCGGTCGCGTTCCTGTGCGGGCGGGACGCGGGCTGGATCACCGGGCAGACGCTCGTCCTCGACGGCGGAGTGACGCTGACCGGGAACGTCCAGTGAAACGGGTCGTGGTCACCGGCGCGGGCGGCGGGATCGGGGCCGCGCTGGCCCGGCACTTCGCCGGCGCCGGCGCCGAGGTGATCGTCAGCGACATCGACCCGGACGCCGCCCAGGCGGTGGCGTCCGACATCGGCGGCCTGGCGGTGCCGGGCGACGCGGCGAACGAGGACGACACCCGGCGCCTGATCGACACCGCGTGGAACGAGCTGGGCGGCATCGACCTGTTCTGCTCCAACGCGGGCGTGCTCGACGCGGGCGACCAGACCGTGCCCGACGAGATCTGGGGCCGCGACTGGGCGGTCAACGTGATGTCGCACGTCTACGTGACCCGGGCGCTGCTGCCGCGCTGGCTCGACCAGGGCGAGTCCAAGCGCCTGCTGATCACGGTGAGCGCGGCCGGGCTGCTCTCGCTGCTGGGCAGCGCGCCCTATGCGGTCACGAAACACGCCGCCCTGGCCTATGCGGAATGGCTGCGGGCCACGTACGCCCATCGCGGCCTGATCGTGCAGGCGCTGTGCCCGCAGGGGGTGCGCACCGACATGCTCGCCCGCGGTGGTGACCGCGCGAGCGCGAGCGCCGCGCTCCTGGCCGAGTCCGCGATCGAGCCGGACGAGGTCGCGGCGACCGTCGCGTCGGCGCTGGAGGGCGAGAGCTTCCTGATCCTGCCCCACCCCGAGGTCGCCGACTACTACAAGCTGCGCGCCGCCGACCCCGACCGCTGGCTGGGCGGGATGAACAAGATGCAGCGGGCGTTCGAGTCATGAAAGGCCTCGACCTCGAACGCCTGCGGGACTATCTCGGCTCGGACCGGGAGCTGACCGGCCGCATGTTCGCCGGTGGCCGGTCCAACCTGACCTATGCGATCACCGACGGCGAGCGGCGCTGGGTGCTGCGCCGGCCGCCGCTCGGGCACGTGCTGCCGACCGCGCACGACATGGTCCGTGAGCACCGGGTGCTGGAGGCGCTCTCCAAGGCCGGCTTCCCGGCGCCCCGGCCGATGCTGCTCTGCACCGACACCGAGGTGATCGGGGCGCCGTTCTATCTGATGGAGCACGTCGACGGCACGATCTACCGCGACGAGAACGACCTCCAGGCGCTCGGTGGCCCGGCCATGCACGCGCTGGTGCTGTCGCTGGTCGACACGCTGGTCCAGCTGCACGGTCTGGAACCGGCCGCGATCGGGCTGGCCGACTTCGGCCGGCCGGAGGGGTTCAACGCCCGCCAGGTGCACCGGTGGAAGAAGCAGCTCGACGCGTCGCGCAGCCGCGAGGTGCCGGGCATCGAGGAGTTGCACGCCCGGCTGGCGGTCGACATCCCGGCCGGCGGCCCGGGCGCCGTCGTGCACGGCGACTACCGGCTCGACAACGTGCTGATCGGGCCCGACATGCGGATCAACGCGGTGCTCGACTGGGAGATGTCGACGCTCGGCGACCCGCTCAGCGATGTCGCGCTGATGCTGGTCTACGCCGGCCTGCCCCTCGAGGTCAAAAACGGGCGCGGGGTGGTTCCGCTGGCCGTTCCCGGTCACCCTTCGATTCTCGAGATCTCTTCCCGGTACGCGGAACGCAGCGGCCGGGATGTCAGCGACCTGCACTGGTACGTCGGGTTCGCCGCGTTCAAGTTGGCGGTGATCCTCGAGGGCGTGCACTACCGGTACGTTCAGGGCCAGACCGTGGGTGCGGGGTTCGACACGATCGGCAGCCTGGTGGGCCCGCTCGTGATGCGGGGACACGAGGCGCTGGAGGGGAACTGATGGACTTCACCTTCGACGAGAAGACCGAGGACTACCGCAAGCGGTTGCTCGACTTCATGGATGCTTTTGTGTATCCGGCCGAGGCATCGTTCCATCCCTCTGGATGGGACATTCCGCCCGTCATCGCTCAATTGCAGGCTTCCGCCCGCGACGCCGGGCTGTGGAACCTCTTCCTCCCCGGCTCGCATGGCGCGGGTCTGACCAACCTTCAATACGCGCCGCTGGCCGAGATCACCGGGCGCAGCCCCTCGATCGCCCCGGCCGCGCTCAACTGCGCCGCCCCCGACACCGGCAACATGGAGGTGCTGGCCCAGTTCGGCACCGAATCGCAGAAGCGGGAATGGCTGCAGCCGCTGCTCGACGGGGAAATCCGGTCGGCGTTCGCGATGACCGAGCCCGACGTCGCCTCCTCCGACGCGACCAACATCGGCACCCTCATCGAGCGCGACGGCGACGACTACGTCATCACCGGCCGCAAGTTCTACATCTCCGGCGCGATGAACCCGAACTGCAAGATCTTCATCGTGATGGGCAAGACCGACCCCTCGGCCGACCGGCACGTCCAGCAGAGCATGATCCTGGTTCCGCGCGACACCCCGGGCATGACCGTCAAGCGGGGCATGACCGTGTTCGGCTACACCGACGGCGACCACGGCGGGCACGCCGAGGTGCTCTTCGACCGGGTCCGGGTCCCGGCGGCCAACCTGATCAGCACCGAGGGCAGCGGGTTCGCGATCTCGCAGGCCCGCCTCGGCCCGGGCCGCATCCACCACTGCATGCGGCTGATCGGCATGGCCGAGCGGGCTCTCGAACTGATGTGCAAGCGGGCGCTGGCCCGCAACGCGTTCGGCAAGCCGCTGGCCGACCAGGGCGTGGTGCAGGACTGGATCGCCGAGTCGCGGGTCCGCATCGAACAGGCCCGGCTGCTGGTGCTCAAGGCGGCCTGGCTGATGGACACCGTCGGCAACAAGGGCGCCCACACCGAGATCCAGGCCATCAAGATCGTGGTGCCGTCGACCGTCGAGTGGATCGTCGACAAGGCCATCCAGGCCCACGGCGCGGCCGGCGTCAGCCAGGACACCCCACTGGCCCACCTCTGGGCGGCGGCCCGCACGCTGCGCCTGGCCGACGGGCCCGACGAGGTGCACAAGCGGTCGCTGGCCCGGCGCGAACTCGGCCGCTACCGGAGCCGCTCGTGACCCAGCCTCGCGTCGACGGCCGCACCGCCCGGTCCGAGCGCACCCGCAACGCCATCGTCGACGCGCACCTCCAGCTGATCCGGGAGGGCGACCTGCGGCCGACCGCGGACCGGATCGCCAAGCAGGCCGGCGTCTCGCTGCGCGCGCTGTGGAGCCACTTCGCCGACATGGAGGCGCTGTTCGCGGCCAGCGGGCAGCGGATTCTCGAGGTGCGGGACGGGTCGCACCGGCCGATCTCAGGGAAGCTTCCGCTGGGTGAGCGGATCGAGGCGTACTGCCGGCAGCGGGCCCGGCTGCTCGAGCAGATCGCCCCGACGGCCAAGGCGTCGGCGATCAAGGAGCCGTTCTCGGATACGCTGCAGCGCTATCGCCGCCTGCACGTCGAGCGGGTGCGCGACGAGCTGTCGGCGTTGTTCGCGGCCGAGATCGACGGCAACGAGGAGTTGCTCAACGCTCTCACCGCGGTGAGCATGTGGCCGACCTGGTCGACCTGGCGTGAGGCGATGAACCTGTCGGTGAACGCGTCCCGGGCTACGCTGGCCCGCACGATCAGTTCCCTCCTTGCCGTTTCTCGCCCATAGCCCTACGATCTGGTACACATAGGACAGTAGGGGGCGGTCGCGGTGACTGATACCAATCTTGACACCACGCGGCCCCACGTCGCCCGGATATACGACTACTATCTCGGCGGCAAAGACAACTTCGAGGTCGACCGGGACGCCGTGGTCGCGGTCGAGGCCGCGATGCCCGAGGTGCGCCAGCTGGCCCTGGAAAACCGGGCCTTCCTGCGCCGGGCGGTGTCACACATGACCGCGGCCGGCATCCGCCAGTTCATCGACATCGGCGCCGGCCTGCCCACCGCGGGCAACACGCACGAGGTCGCGCAGACCCTCGCCCCCGGCGCCCGCGTCGTCTATGTGGACAACGATCCGATAGTGCTTTCGCACGGCCGCGCCTTGCTGGCCACCAACGCCGACACCACCGTCGTCACCGCCGACCTGCGCGACCCGGCCGACGTGGTCGGGCGGCCCGAGGTCCGCAAGCTCATCGACTTCAGCCAGCCGGTCGGCGTGCTGCTGATCGCCATGACCCACTTCCTGCGCGACGACGAACGCGACGAGGTCATGGGCGAGCTGCGCCGGTCGCTGGCCCCCGGCAGCCACCTGGCCACCACCCACGTCACGGTCGACCAGCACTCGGCGGAGGCGGTCGAGGGCGTCGAGGCGGTCTACCGTCAAACCCCGACCCCGATCTTCTTCCGCACCCACGACGAGATCGCCCGCTTCTTCGACGGCTTCGACCTGCTCGACCCGGGCCTGGTCACCGTCGACGCGTGGCGCCCCGACCCGGCCGACCCGGCGCCCGAGGCGACCCGCTGGCTCTACGGCGGAGTCGGCCGCCGACGCTAGGCCGTCGCGTCGGCTCCAGGGGAGAGCCGCCCACCGTCGCCAGGTCGTCCCGCGTGAACACCCGGAACTCGGCGCTGCGGTAGAGCCCGCGACCCTCGGATGTCCCGGCGTGCCTGGCGTCCACATGGGACTGAAGAGCGGCCTCGTCGGCGCCCGGGAATGCCCGAGGCGCACCTCGACCCCGATCCTGTGCTGATCGGCCCCGGCCGACCGCGCTCACACGGCCGCATGCCTTCCGGCTCGAGGTGCAGCAAGGGCAGCTTCGCCGCCAGCCCCTTCGCCGCCAGCCCCTTCGCCGCCAGCCCCTTTGTCCCAGCCCCTTTGTCCCAGCCCCTTTGTCCCGGCGCCGCGTCGTCGGCGCGGCCTCGGTTGGTGCCACCTCGGTTGGTGCCACCTCGGTTGGTGCCACCTCGGTTGGTGCCACCTCGGTTGGTGCCACCTCGGTCGGCGGTGTCTCGCCGGCGGCGTGGCGCCGGGCGCCGTCCGGTAGCGCCGGTCGTTCCAGGTCATCGACGTCGGGCGCCTGAGCTGCGGTCGAACACCCGATGTCGCCGCGTGGGTCGCGGTCGGGCTCTTAGCCGTGCGTCAAGCGGCGTGCGTGGTCCGCAATAGTTGCGTGATGCGCTGAACTTGCGTATCACGCAATTACCGTGCACACTGAGGGCGTGGCCGGACTTCCTAGCTCTCCCGAAGCGACACCCAAGCGCCGCCGGGATCTTCAAAAAGAACAGACCCGACTCGACCTGGCCCTGGCCGCGTTCGAGTTGGCCCGCACCGAGGGCTTGGCGAACGTGCGGGTTCCCCAGATCGCCGAGTCGGTCGGCGTCTCGACCCGCACGTTCAACAACTATTTCCCCAGCAAGGAGGCGGCGATCGTCTGGCCCGCCACGCTTCGGGGCGCCCAGCTGACGACGAACCTCGCCGATCGCCCGACCGGCGAACCTCTGGCCGACGCCCTAGTCGAGGCCGTGGCCGGCCTCTACGGGCCGGGCGGCCAGGACGGCCTGCCCAAGGGCTGGCTGGACGGATTCCGGGCCCTGGTCGCGGCCGAGCCGACGTTGCAGGGCGAATACCTCAAGGCTCAGGCCGCCGGCGAGCGGGCGCTCGCCGGGGCCGTTGCCCGCCGCATCGGGGCGGAACCGGGCAGCCTCCAACCGCTGGTGCTCGCCGGAGTGGTCCTCGCCGCCGAGCGAGCCGCCGTCTTGCACTGGTCCACCCAGAGCGAGCGAACCGCCCGCTTGATCGAGGTCGTCCGCACCGCCGTCGCCCTGGCGGTGGGTGGCACCGCCCTCAACGACATCACCCTGCACTGATCCTCAGAAAGCGAGGCCGGTCATGTTGTTCCTCTTCCGCGGCAGGCACGGGCCGCTCGTCCGCATCATCCTCGGCGCGATCATGGTCGCCGTCGGTCTGCTTCTCCACGGCTGGGTGATCCTGGCCGCGGTCGGCGCCGTTCTCCTCATCTGGGGCGTGTTCGGACTCGTCAGCGAGCAACGCAATGGGCGAGTGCGGTGAGCGCCATTGTCGTAGAAGCGCTCACCAAACGCTTCGCCGACTTCGCCGCCGTTGACGGCGTCAGCTTCGAGGTCCCCGAGGGGCAACTCGTCGCCCTGCTCGGGCCGAACGGGGCCGGCAAGACCACCACGCTGGAGATGCTCGAGGGGTTCCTCAGTCCCACCAGCGGCACCGCCCGGGTGCTCGGCGTCGACCCGCATCGAGGCGATCGCCGGTGGCGGGCGCGGATCGGCCTGGTGCTCCAGTCGACCAGCCTGGACACCGATCTCACTGTCCGCGACACCCTGGCGATCTTCGCCGGCCTCTATCCCGACCCGCGCAGGATCGGCGAGGCGCTCGACCTGGTCGATCTGGCCGACGATGCCGGGACCAAGATCGGGTTGCTCTCCGGCGGTCAACGTCGGCGGGTCGACGTCGCCATCGGCATCATCGGCCGGCCCGAGGTGCTCTTCCTGGACGAGCCGACGACCGGCCTCGATCCGGAGGCCCGCCGGCGAGCCTGGTCGGCGGTGGAAAACCTGACCACCACCGGCACCACGGTCATCCTCACCACGCACTACATCGACGAGGCCGATCATCTCGCCGACCGCCTGATCCTCCTCGTCGGCGGACGCGTCCTGGCCGACACCACACCGGCCGGGCTCCGATCGCAGGCCGGACCGTCGACCATCCGCTACCGCCCTCCGGATGGTCTGCCCGGCGACGACCTCCCGCCGAGCCTCGCGAAGTATCTGAACCCCGATACGCACACCTTGAACGTCCCGGCCGAGAACCCGGCTGGTCCGCTGCGTGACCTGCTCCTCTGGGCCGACGGCCACCACCTCGACCTCACCGGGGTCGAGATCGGACAGCCGAGTCTGGAAGACGCCTACCTCGCCGCGATCGGCGGCCCGGCCGAGCCGAAAGCGAACCCGTCATGACTGATGCCACCCGTGCTCTCCCGCCGCGGATGCCGAGCATCGGACGGATGCTCGCCGCCCAGATCACCTACCAGGCCCGGCTGCTGGCCGGCGGCCGGGCGATCATCATCGGCGTCGGACTTCCCGTCCTCCTGCTCATCGCCTCCCACGGCAGCCGCACCGACACCGAGGCGGCCGGCGTCGCCGGCTACGCCACCTTCGGCCTCACTCTGACCGCCTGGAACACCTACGGTGTTCGCCTCGTCGCCGCCCGCGAGTCCGGTGTCCTGAAGCGGTGGCGGGCCACACCGTTGCCCCGCTGGTGCTACTTCCTGGGCCGCATCCTCGCCACCATCGTCGTGGCTGTCCTCGCCGGGGCCGCCACGGTCGCCGCCAGCATGCTGCTCTTTCACACCAAGGTGAGCGTCGGCGGTGCCCTCGGAGCACTCGTCGTCTTCACCCTCGGTGCCTTCGCCTGGGCGGCCACCGCCACCGCCCTCACCGCCCTCATCCCCACCACCGAGGCCGCGGCACCCACCTGCATGGTCACCTACTTCCCGGTCATCATCATCTCCGGCGTCTTCGGCTCCATCCACGAACCGTCGTGGCTGGCCACCATCGCCCGCTATCTCCCCGCCCAACCGCTCATTCACGCGCTGACCACCGTGCTCGGCAACACCACCGGGGGATTCCGGCTCCCCGCCCACGACATCCTCGTGCTCGCCGCCTGGACGATCGCCGGGCTCGCGGTCGCTATCGCCACGTTCCGCTGGGAGCCCCACCGGCCGACCCAGAAGCGGCCGGCCCGGACCTCACCCGCCGACTGACGGAGAGCGATGACGGGGCGCGGCGTTGCGGAGGCGGATGCCGCTGAAGAGGGCGGTGGAGGCGACCACCGCGTCCCAGTACGGCCAGAGGTTGTCGAGGACCCGCAGCTGGATGCCGGCCGCGGCGTGGCAGGCCAGCAGGTCGCCGACCGGTTCGGCCGGCCCCAGCGGCTCGACCGGCTCCTCCGCGACGTAGGCGTGCGGGCGTTCGGCCTCGCCGAAGGGGCGGAACCGGTCGGCCGGCAACCGGTAGGCGTACAGCTTCGCGGCCAGGAGCGCCGGCAGCCAGGAGTATTCGACGGCATGGACCCGGGTGCCGCCGCCGGCGCCGATGAGGCGGTCGCGGTCGGCGCCCGTGGTCGCGGGACCGGCCCAGACCAGGGCGCGCGGGCACTGCCGCGGGAACCAGTAGTCGGGCGCATGATCGTGGTCGACCGCCCACACGTACGGCTCGGGCTGTTGCGCGGTCAGCGCGACATGGGGTCGAAAGAGCGTGATCGTCGGGTCTTCGGAGAAATGGAGCACTTCGCCGGGGCGTGGGCGCATCCTGAATTCTTATCGGTTGACCCGCACCCGAGGGTACGGGTTTATGGTCGCCGCATGCGGGTGGGGGAGTTGGCGCGCCGGACCGGGACGACCGTGCGGGCGCTGCGCTATTACGAGGCGGCGGGCCTGGTCGTGCCGCGGCGGCAGTCGAACGGCTATCGGGAATATGCCCCGATCGCGGTCGATCTGGTGCGGCAGATTCGGGAGTTGACCGCGCTCGGCCTCAGCGTCGAGGAGACGCGGCCGTTCGTCGAGAGCCTGGCCGACGGGCGGGAGGCCGACGTGTGCGGGGCCGCGGTCGCCACCTACCGCAGCGCGATCAGCGGGCTCCAGGAGCGGATCGGCCGGCTCACCGCGCAGCGCGACAGCCTGCACGAGAGGCTCGAGGCCGCGGTCGAGCGCCTGCCCGGCCGGATCAGGCGGGCGAGCGCCGACCCGCGCGAGCTCGTCGGTGTGGCGGTGCCGAGCCTCGAGTTCTACGCCACCGACGGCCGGCTGATCGATCTCGGCGCGCTGGGCCCGGGCCGCAGCGTCGTCTTCGTCTATCCGCTGACCGGGCGGCCGGGCGTCGACCTGCCGGACAGCGCGCTCAACATCCCGGGGGCGCGCGGGTCGACCGAGGAGGCGTCCTGGTTTCGCGACCACCACGCCGAGTTGCTGTCGGCCGGGGCGGCCCGGGTGTTCGGCCTGTCGGCGCAGTCGACCGGCTATCAGCGCGAGCTCGTGCACCGGCTGCGCCTGCCGTACCCCCTGCTGCCGGACCCCCGGATGGCGCTCGCCGCCGCACTCGGCGTGCCCACCTTCGGCGCCGGCGACATGGTCCTCTACCGGCGTCTCACGCTGATCATCCGCGACGGCGTGATCGAACACGTCTTCCACCCGATTCCGGCGCCGGCCATGCACGCCCTCGACGTCATGCAGTGGCTGGCCCGCCGCCCGGCCCGACCCTGATCAGCGCGAACCCGTCCCAGCCCTTGCAGCCGACGGGTCTGCGCGTGCCCCGGGGGGCCGGGTCAAGCGTTCTTGGCCAGCGCGACCAGGTAGCGGGTCGTCGTCTTGCCGGGGTTGGCGTAGGTGCATGGCTGGGGCGGTCCGAGCTCCAGGCAGTCGCCGGCCGCGAGGTCGTGCTCGGCGTCGCCCTCGCGGAAGAGCAGTCGCCCGGCGAGGACCCAGATCTGGTGGTGGGTGCGGACGAACGGATCGGGCGGGTAGGAGACCGACCGGCCCGGCGGCAGCTCGACCTCGACCAGTTGAAGGTGGCCGTCGGGGGGCGACACGGCCCGCCGCTGGTAGCCGGTCTCCGGATCGGTCCACAGTGGCTGGTCAGCCCGCCGGGCGAGGCGGTTGCGCGGGCCCTCGACCCGGGTGAACAGCTCCGACATGGTCAGGCCCAGGGGCCCGATCAGCCGGCCGAGGAGCGCGGCGGTCGGCTGCGCCTCGCCGCGCTCGATCTTGCCGATCATCGCGCGGGAAACCCCGGAGAGGTCGGCGAGGGCGTTCGCGGACAGGCCGCGACTTTCCCGTACGCCCTGAAGCGTCGCCGCCAGCCGCGCCGTTCCGTCATCGCCGTCGGACGTCATGGGTGCCATTATGTAACACGAGCTGGCTACTATCGTGGCATGCTGACCGTTCGTGACGCTGTTGAAGCCGACGCACCGGCCTGTGCCCTGATCTACCGGCCCTACGTGACCGACACGGCGATCACCTTCGAGAGCGTGCCGCCGTCCCCGTCCGAGATGTCCGCCCGGATCGTGGCCGCCACCGCGACCCACGCCTGGTTCGTGGCCGAGATCGACGGCGAGGTCGTCGGCTATGCGTACGCTCGCCCGTTCGCCGCCCGCGACGCCTATCGGTGGTCGTGCGAGGTCAGCGTCTATCTTCAGACGGGCCGCCGGCGGACCGGGGCCGGCCGCGCGCTCTACGAGGCGCTGCTGGCGCGACTGGTCGAGCGCGGCTTCCGGGTCGCGGTGGCCAAGATGACGATTCCCAACGACGCGAGCCTCGGCCTGCACGCCGCGATGGGGTTCATCGAGGTCGGGGTGCACCGGCGCATCGGTTTCAAGGGCGGCGCCTGGCACGACGTGGCGATCGCCCAGTTGGAGCTCGTCACCGGCGATGCGGCGCCGCCCGGCGCGGCCTGAAAACGGGCGGCACGATCGATGATCACAGTGCTACGGTTCCGCTGCTCGAAGGCGGAAAAGGAGAAACTGTGGCTCGCCTCAACCAGATCATCGCGGTGGAGAAGGGCGTCAAGAGCAAGTCGTTCGCCGACTTGACCGAGGCGCATCACGCGCTGCAAAAGACGGCCCCGCTGTCCGGCATCGCCCGCACCTATCAGCCCAAGGACGAGGAGGGTGAGCAGCTGCCGCCCGAGTCGACCCGGGTGCAGATCAAGGGCGAGGACATCCTGCGCCAGATCGCGACCACGCTGACCCGGTTGTTCGACGTGACGGCGACCAAGGACTGGACCAACTGCGTGGCCCGGGCCGACGTCGTGGTCGAGGGCCGCACGATCGCCGCCCAGGTGCCGGTGAGCTACCTGCTCTTCCTCGAGAAGCAGCTGGTCGACCTGCACACGTTCGTCAAGAAGCTGCCGGTCCTCGACGCGGCCGAGTCGTGGCTGCGCGACGACTCGACCGACAGCTGGCGCACCGAGCCGGTCCGCACCATCCGCACCAAGAAGGTGCCGCGCAACCACGTCAAGGCCGAGGCGACCGAGAAGCACCCGGCCCAGGTCGAGGTCTACTACGAAGACATCGCGGTCGGCTACTGGACGACCGTGAAGTTCTCGGGTGCGCTTCCGGCCAAGCGGGTCAACGAGATCCTCGACCGGGTCGTCGCCCTGCAGAACGCCGTGAAGTTCGCCCGCGAGGAGGCCAACAACTCCGACGCCGTCGACCAGCAGGTCGGTGCCGCGGTCTTCGGCTACCTGTTCGGCTAGCCGTCATGGATTCCCCTGTGGGAGCGCAGGGGGCGCCGTAAAGGCGCGAAGCTGAAGCTGAAGTCGAAGCTGAACACCGTGGTCCCAGTGCAGGTTCAAATCCTGCCCCCGGCATTCAAACGTGCCGGGGTAGCCCAAGCGGCAGAGGCAGCCATGATCAATCTCAGATTCTCGCTCCAGATTCAGCATTCTCACCGAACACCAGGTCGACCGGGAGCAGACGAAGATCGTCGGATGCTGGTTCAAATCCAGCTCGCTCCTCCAGCGCGGAGCGATAGTTTAATGGCAAAACTCGACGTCATCACGAATGATCTGCGCTCTTAAACGTGCTGGTGTGTGCAATTCGGTGAACACCGAGGCCCGGGGATTGGACACATCCCCGGGCCTCCCTAAATCTGATCCTCAGTGCTCGTCGCTGATGTCGCCGGGCGGTGAGGGCTGGGTGTAGGTGAAGTCGCCGGTCGCGAGCGGGAACTCCTGCTCGTCGCCGAACGGCGACAGCGCGGCCTGCAGGGGAGACGCCAACTCGGAGACGTCGAGCTTGCCGTCCACGTTGACCGCCGGTGACTCGCCCTGCCGGGCGCTGGTGAACGGCGTGCCCGACGTGTGCACCTCGATGTCGTCGGTGTCGCCGCCGTGCGCCGAGCGGGCCGACGCGAACACCGGCTGCTGCTCCTGTTCGAGCTCGTCCCGGCGGAAGATCTTGCGGCCGAGCCAGACCAGCGGGTCGTACCGGCGGTCGACCACGCGCTCCTTCATCGGGATGATCGCGTTGTCCGTGATCTTGATGTGCTCGGGGCAGACCTCGGTGCAGCACTTGGTGATGTTGCAGTAGCCGAGACCCTGGTGGGCCTGGGCGTACTGCTTGCGGTCGGACCGGGCGTCGAGCGGGTGCATGTCGAGCTCGGCCGCACGGATGAAGAACCGGGGGCCGGAGAACGCCGGCTTGTTCTCCTCGTGGTCGCGCACCACGTGACACGTGTTCTGGCAGAGGTAGCACTCGATGCACTTGCGGAACTCCTGCGACCGCTCCACATCGACCTGCTGCATGCGGTACTGGCCCGGCGCGACGTCCTTCGGCGGCGCGAAGGCCGGCGTCTCACGCGCCTTCTGGTAGTTGAAGGACACGTCGGTGACCAGGTCGCGGATCACCGGGAAGGTGCGCAGCGGCGTGATCGTGACGGTCTCGGTCTCCTCGAACGTCGACATCCGCGTCATGCAGCCGAGCCGCGGCATGCCGTTGATCTCCATCGAGCAGGAGCCGCACTTGCCGGCCTTGCAGTTCCAGCGGCAGGCCAGGTCGGGGGTCTGGGTGGCCTGGAGCCGGTGGATGATGTCGAGGACGACCTCGCCCTCGTTGACCTCGACGTCGTAGTCCTGGATGTCGCCGCCCGACTCGTCACCGCGCCAGACGCGGAAGTGGCGCTGGGTGCCCATTACTTCGCCTCCGTGTTACTGGGGATCGCGTCGAACTCGGCCAGTTCGCCGTCGGTGAGGTACTTCGAGAGTTCGGTGCGATCGAAGAGGGAGATCAGCTCGTCGCGCATCCTGGGCAGCGGCTTGTGCTCGAGACGCACGTCGCCCGACTCCTCCAGCGAGCAGACCAGGTTGACCTGGCGCCACTTCGGATCCATCTTCGGGAAGTCCTCCCGGGTGTGGCCGCCGCGCGACTCCTCGCGCTCCAGCGCCGCCTTGGCCGTGCACTCCGAGACGACCATCATGTTGCGCAGGTCGAGCGCGAGGTGCCAGCCCGGGTTGTAGCGCCGGCCGCCGGCCGCGCCGACGTTGGCCACCCGCAGCTTGAGCTCCTGCAGACGCTTGAGCGCGTCGGTCAGCTCGCCCTCCCGCCGGATGATGCCGACCAGGTCGCCCATCACCGCCTGCAGGTCCTGCTGCAGGGTGTACGGGCTTTCCCCGCCCTGCCGCTGCAGCGGGGCCAGCGCGGTGTCGACCGCCGACTCGACGTCGGAGGTGACCACCCGCGGGCGCCGGGCCAGCGTGTCGACGTACGACGAGGCGTGCTCGCCCGCCCGCTTGCCGAACACCAGCAGGTCGGAGAGCGAGTTGCCGCCGAGCCGGTTGGAGCCGTGCATGCCGCCCGAGACCTCGCCGGCCGCGAACAGGCCCTCCACGGTGCCGAACGCCGCGCCCGAGTCGGGCTCGACCTCGACGCCACCCATCACGTAGTGGCAGGTCGGGCCGACCTCCATCGGCTCCTTGGTGATGTCGACGTCGGCCAGTTCCTTGAACTGGTGGTGCATCGACGGAAGCCGCTTGATGATCTGCTCGGCCGGCAGCCGGGACGCGATGTCGAGGAACACGCCGCCGGCCGGGCTGCCACGACCCTCCTTGACCTCGGAGTTGATCGCGCGGGCGACCTCGTCGCGGGGCAGCAGCTCGGGCGGGCGCCGGTTGTTGTCCGGGTCGGTGTACCAGCGGTCGGCCTCCTCCTCGGTCTCCGCGTACTGCTTGCGGAAGACGTCGGGGACGTAGTTGAACATGAACCGCTTGCCGTCGGAGTTGCGCAGCACGCCGCCGTCGCCTCGGACCGACTCGGTGACCAGGATGCCCTTGACGCTGGGCGGCCAGACCATGCCGGTCGGGTGGAACTGCAGGAACTCCATGTTGATCAGTGTCGCGCCGGCCCGCAGGGCGAGGGCGTGGCCGTCTCCGGTGTATTCCCACGAGTTCGACGTGACCTTGTAGCTGCGGCCGACGCCGCCGGTCGCGAGCACCACCGCGGGGGCCTCGAGCAGGATGAACTCGCCCGACTCGCGGTAGTAGCCGAAGGCGCCGGCGATCCGGTCGCCGTCGAGCATCAGCTCGGTGATCGTGGTCTCGGCGAACACCCGGATCTTGGCGTCGTAGTTGCCGGTCTCGGCGTAGTCCTCCTGCTGCAGCGAGACGATCTTCTGCTGCAGGGTGCGGATCAGCTCCAGGCCCGTACGGTCGCCGACGTGCGCGAGCCGCGGGTATTCGTGTCCGCCGAAGTTGCGCTGCGAGATCTTGCCGTCCTTGGTCCGGTCGAAGAGCGCGCCGTACGTCTCGAGCTCCCAGATGCGCTCGGGAGCCTCCTTGGCGTGCAGTTCGGCCATCCGGAAGTTGTTGAGGAACTTCCCGCCGCGCATGGTGTCGCGGTAGTGGACCATCCAGTTGTCTTTGGAGTTGACGTTGCCCATCGCGGCCGCCGCGCCGCCCTCGGCCATGACCGTGTGGGCCTTGCCGAACAGCGACTTCGAGATGATCGCGGTCTTCTTGCCGGCCATCCGGGCCTCGATCGCCGCGCGCAGACCGGCGCCGCCGGCCCCGATCACGACGACGTCGTAGTGGTGTCGTTCGATACGTGTGGTCACTTTGGAAGGCCCCCTCAGCCCACGAACCGCAGGTCGGAGAACCAGTGCGCCGACACGGCCATGACGTAGAAATCGGTCAGCGCGAGCGTGCCGAGCGTGATCCAGGCCAGCATCATGTGGCGCGTGTTGAGCTTGGACACGAAGGTCCAGAAGCGGTAGCGCACCGGGTGCTTGGAGAAGTGCTTGAGGCGTCCGCCGGCGATGTGCCGGCAGGAGTGGCAGGACAGTGTGTAGGCCCAGAGCATCACCACGTTGCCGACCAGGATGATGTTGCCCAGGCCGAAGCCGAACCCGTTGCCGCTGTGGAACGCGCGGATGGCGTCCCAGGTGTTGATCAGCGAGATGATCCCGGCCGCGAAGAACGCGTAGCGGTGAATGTTCTGGAAGATCAGCGGGAACCGGGTCTCACCCGAGTACTTGCTGTGGGCGTCGGGCACCGCACAGGCCGGCGGCGACAGCCAGAACGCCCGGTAATAGGCCTTGCGGTAGTAATAGCAAGTCAACCGGAACAGCAGCAGGAACGGCAGGGTGAATGCCGCCTCGGGGATCAGCCAGAATTTCGGCAGCGGGGTGCCGAACTCGGCCGAGCCGGGCACACACCGGTCGGTCAAGCATGGTGAATAGAACGGTGTGAGGTAGTGGTATTCGCTCACGTAATACCACTTGTGCATGAAGACGCGGACGGTCGCGTAGATGACCCATGCCGCTAGCCCCACGAAGGTGACCAGTGGAGGGAACCACCACCGGTCAGTACGCAACGTCCTAGCCGCGATAGCAGCGCGTGCCTTCGCTGCGTCCGGCCTCGTTGCCGTCGTCGTCATTTGCTCTCCCTGACGTGCCTGACCCTGTCATCGGGCATTGGCCCGGCTGTTAACGGGCGGGGGCGCCCAGCAGCCGTCATGCACCCCTGATGTGTGGCACACGTTACGCCGCGCCTAAGAGGTATTGCGGCTCAGGGATGCTGTTTATGTCACAAGATCGAGGTCTGCTCACATTGATGAGCGCCGAGCGACCTAGCCGGAAGCGTTCCCGGTCAGGTTCCAGGACGCGAGATGCAGCGCCGGAGCGGCATATCGGACGCCGGACCATCGATCGGGCAGCAGCACCGACTCGCCGCCGACGCCGTGCACCATGCCCGGGCCGAGGGCCTGCGGATAGGCCTGGGTGAAGCGCATGTTGCCGACCGCGCCCCTGATCTCGCCGTCCTCGACCAGCCAGACCCCGTTGCGGGTCAGACCGGTCATGATCAGGGCTTTCTGGTCGAGGCACCTCGTGTACCAGAAGTCGGTGATCAGCAGGCCCCGCTGAAGATGGGCCACCAACGGCTGGGCGGCCGGGGCCACCGGGCTCGAGGGGTCGGCCGGTGGCCGCGAGGAGGGCGGGGCCGCCTCGAGGCTCATGTGGGTGGCGACCGGCCCCCAGGTGCGCGACGAGGCGGACGCGTGGCCGGTCGACACGGCGCCGGACGCCGCCGCCGAGGACCGGTCGTGGGTGACCGCCTTGGTGACGCCCTCGCGCACGAGCACCAGCGACTGGGTGGGCGTGCCCTCGATGTCGAACGGCAGGCCCGGCGCCGGTTCGGGGCGGCTGCCCAGCGGCTCGTCGATCAGCGTGATCGACGGGTCGAACTGCTCATGGCCGATCGACGCGAACGACTGGTGCTGGCTCCACGCCTTGCCGTTGAAGCCGAAGGTGGCCAGGTTGTGCAGCAGGTCGGAGACCGCCTCCGGTTCGAGCACCACCTCATAGCGGCCGGGCGGCAGCTCGACCGGTCGCGCACCGGCCCGGGCCTTGGCCGCCGCGCGGGTCCCGAGCAGCGCGCCGTCGAGGTCGGCGAGCCGGCCACTGGCCAGCCGGGCCACGCCGTCGGCGCCGTCGCGGCGGGCGATGCCGTCGAGCGCGGCCTCGGCGGTGCGGCCCTCGACCGACTGCCCGGCCGTGTTGGCGAACGCCGCCGCCGTCGAGGTCGTGCGGCAGTAGCCGGCCGTCTCGAGCCCGCCCGCCGCCCGCACGAAATCGAGCACCCGGGTCGCCCGCTCCCCGGGCGTGGCGTGCGCGGTCGCCTCGTCGAAGCCGAAGTCGAGCCCGGAGCCGCCGCCCGAGCCGTGGTAGCCCGCCGAGTGGTGCGGCGGGGTGGGCGGGGTGAGCCCGGGCCACGTCTTGTCGGGCGGGCTGACCCGGGCCGCGGCCAGCGTGCGCTCGACGAGCGCGCGCAGTCCGCCGGGCGAGACGACCGTGGTGGTCGCCGCCGCCGTGCGGCCGTCGGCGTGCAGCCGCAGCCGCACACGCGTGGTCGCCTCGGCCACGTTCTGATGGATCGCCGAGTTGGCGAACCGGGTCAGCGCCTCGGCGTCCAGCGACACCGTCACCTCGGCCTCGGCCCCCGGGCCGGCCACGGTGGTGACCAGGTCGATGACCTGGGACGCGAGATCGAGTTGGGTCGTCATGCGCGCACCCCCACGCGTACGTCCTTGAAGCGGGCCGGCGCCGCCGGATGCCCGGTGTGCCCGGTCTGACCGGGTTGGCCCTTGCCGCAGTTGGGCGTGCCCCAGGCCACCGTCTCGGACGAGAGCATGTCCATCGACTGCCAGAACCGGGGGCCGATGCCGGTGTAGGTCGGGTTGCGCAGCATGCGGCCGAGCTTGCCGTTCTTGATCTCGTAGCCGACCTCGCAGCCGAACTGGAAGTTGAGCCGGCGGTCGTCGATCGACCAGGACCGGTTGATGTCCATGAACACGCCGTCGTCGGTGGCCGCGATGATCTCGTCGAGGGTGTGCGGGCCGGGCTCGAGGCCGACGTTGGTCATGCGGACCATGGGCAGCCGGGCCCAGCCGTCGGAGCGCACGCTGCCCGCGTAGGAGAGGCCGGCGGTGGCGGCCGAGTCGCGCCCGGCCAGCACGCCGACCCAGATGCCCTCGCGCACCGCGTCGCGGGCCTCGGCCGGCGTGCCCTCGTCGTCGAAGCCGAAGCTGCCGAGAGCGCCCGGGATCGTCGGGTCGATGGTGATGTTCATCAGCTCGGAGCCGTAGCGCAGCGAGCCCAGCCGGCGCAGGTCGAGCCAGCTGGTGCCGGCGAACGCGGCCTCCCAGCCGAGGATGCGGTCGAGCTCGATGGCGTGCCCCACCGACTCGTGGATCTGCAGCGCCAACTGCTCGCCGCCGAGCACCAGGTCGGTCGTGCCGGACGGGCAGAGCGGCGCGGTGAGCAGGGCCCGGGCCTCCTCGGCCATGCGGGGCGCGTTGGCCACCAGGTCGAGCTCGTCGACGATCTCCCAGCCGCTGGTGCGGTACTGCCCGCGGTGCGACGGCCAGGAGCGGCGCTGGATCTCGTCCTCGCCGTACGCGCTGGCCGTCAGCCCGGCCCCGGTCTCGCGGATGTGCTGGTCGATGCGGTGGCCCTCGCTGGAGACGAACCACTTGCGGGTGTCCCAGATCTGGTAGAGCGCCTCGGCCAGGTCGGCGCCCGCCGACTTGGCCGCCGCGGTGGCCGCGACCAGCAGATCACCCTTGGTCGAGAGCGGCACGCCGAACGGATCGACCGCGCACTCACTGGCCCAGGACGCCTCGACCGGCGACGACGGCACCAGCTCGATCTCGGGCCCGGCGACCAGGCCGGAGGCGGCCGCGATCTGGGCCGCCTGGCGGCCGGCCGACCGCGCGGCCGCGTCGGAGAGGTCGGGCACCGCGTAGAAACCCCAGCTGGAGCCGACCAGAGCGCGCACGCCGAGGCCGGCGCTCTCGACCGAATCGAGGTCTTCCACGTCGCCGTCGCGGGCGGTCATCGACTCGGAACGCCGGAGCATGACGCGGGCGTCGGCATAGCGGGCCCCACCGTCGAGCGCGGCTTGAACAGCCACACCCGCCTCATCGAAGTGGCTCATGAACTCGACCCTAGGCGACGGGTCCGACAGAACTCATCCCCGAAGGAAGTGAAGTTCCTCCGCCAGGGTGGCCGCCGGCCGGGAGGGGACGCCCGGCAACTCCGCGCCGATGATCAGAAGCGGCCGGGAGTGATCGGACTGGGCGGCCGCCTCGGCCAGGCTGTGGTGTGCGTAGACCTCGGGCGCGTCGACCGGATCGCCCAGGTAGCGCTCGGCGAACGGCCCCGGCAGGGAACCCCAGTCGACCACCGGGTCGCGGCCCACCGCGCGGTGGAAGACGTCGGGCCGGCGCAGCACGGCCATCGCGGCCAGCCAGCCGCCGAGCCCGTGCCCGCGCGCCGCGACCGCGGTCAGATCCAGGTCGGGATGCTTGCCGACGAGCGCGCGCAGGGCGTCGACCTGGTCGGTCAGCGCCACGTCGACCAGCCGGCGGTGCACCACCTTCTCGAAGCTCGGCGCCACCCCGGGCGTGCCGCGCCCGTCGACGCTCACCACCGCGTACCCGGCGTCGGCCCACCACTGCCGCTCCTGCCAGGCCGCCGGATCGCTCACGACCTCCTGATGACCGGGGCCGGCCCCGAAGGTCATCAGCACCGGAATCTTCGCCCCGGCCACGTAGGAGGCCGGATAGAGCACGGCCGCCGGCAACCGCCGGTCGGTCACCCGTTCCAGCAGCGGTCGCGGTTCGTAAGGCAGGGGAGCGGCGTGCGACGCGAGAACGGCGACGGTGACGTCGCCCCGGCGCACCTCGCCGTCGATCACGAGAACGTCGCCGCCGACCGCGGCGCGATGCCACCCGGCGGTTGCGGTGATCTTCGCGGCTTCCGGTCCGCCTCCCCCCAATGACGTACGCACGCGGAAGACGTCCTGCCTCGACGGGTCACCCTCGGTCCCCTCGACGACCAGGTCGGGCGCGCCGGTCGGACCGCCGGCCCGGGGCAGCGTGCCGAGCACCCGGCGCACGTAGAGGGCGGGCGGAGTCAGCAGACTGCCGTCGGCGAACAGGCAGCGGGCGTCGAACCCGTCGTGCGCCAGCTCGCCGCCGACCAGCACCCGCCCGTCCGGCAGGTGCCGCGGGGTGCCCGGCACCGGCTCGACCCAGCGGGCGTCGGCCAGCTCGGCGTGCACCTGGGTCTCGCCGGTGCGCGGGTCGATCGCCAGCACCAGGCCGTGCTGCTGTTCCCGCCGGAGCACGGTGACCAGCGGCCCGCCGCTCTCCGACCAGCGCACGTTGACCACGTGCGGATAGGTCTCGCGGTCCCAGTGCACGTCGACCCAGCCGCTGTCGAGGTCGAGCAGGTGCAGGCTGGTCGCGCCGGCCGTGCGGGCGGCCAGGATCTGCTGCCCGTCCGGCGACCACCACCAGCCGCGGTCGCGCCCGAACCGGACCGCCGCCGGGTCGGGCACCCCCCAGTTGATCGGCCCGCCGTGCTCGCGCCAGGCGTTGCCCGGCTCGCCGGCCAGCAGACGGTCGCCGTCCGGCCCGGCCACGCGCAGCGCCGCCGAACCGTCCTGCCAGGTCACATAGCCGATGGCCCGGCCCATCGGATCGGGCCGCGGATCATGCACCGGCACGGCGACCGGCACCGCCCGCACCTCACCGGAGACCAGATCTGCGCGCCAGAGGCGCCCTTCCCGGGTGTACGCGGCCACGCGCGCATCACGGTCGGCCGCGTAACTGTCGATCGGACCGGGTGCGATCAGGCGCTCGGCCCCGGTCGCCACGGTGCACGTCCAGAGGGCGGCCTCCGGGTCCTCCGGGCCGGCCGATCGCAGGAAGACGACCCGGGCACCGTCGGCACCGACCGTCACCGCGTGCGGGGCGCCGAAGCTGAAGTGACCGGTGCGACCGGCGAGTCCGGGGTAGTCCACGTGCCCAGCATCGCTGATCAAGGCACATTCCGGTCGGCGAACCGGCCAGCACGGCGTCCGGATTCCCGCCGGTGCCGCCGCGTAGAGTTGCCGCCGTGACAGAAGCCCTGCCCGCGCGCCGCCTCCTACTGGTGCACGCGCACCCGGACGACGAGGTCACCGGCACCGGCGCGACGATGGCTCACTATGCCTCGGCCGGCGCCCACGTGACGCTCGTGACCTGCACCCTCGGCGAAGAGGGCGAGATCCACGTCCCCGCGCTGGCCCAGCTCGAGGCGGCCCAGGCCGACCAGCTGGGCGGCTACCGCATAGTCGAGTTGGAGCGGGCGTGCGCCGCGCTGGGGGTCACCGACCATCGGTTCCTCGGCGGGGCCGGCCGGTTCCGCGACTCGGGGATGATGGGGCTCGAGACCAATAGTCATCCGCGGGCGTTCTGGCAGGCCGACGTCGACGAGGCGGCGGCGATGCTGGTCGAGGTCATCCGCGAGGTCCGCCCGCAGGTCATGATCACCTACGATCCGAACGGCTTCTACGGCCACCCCGACCACATCCAGGCCCACCGGGTCGCGATGCGGGCGGCCGAACTGGCCGGGGCCGACGCGCCGCAGAAGATCTACTGGACGGCGATGCCGCGCAGCGTCCTCAAGGAGGGCATGGAGGCGTTCCGCCAGCTCGACGACAACCCGTTCGCCGGGGTGGAAAACGTCGAGGAGCTGCCGTTCGGCCACGCCGACGACGAGATCGCGGCCCGCATCGACGGCACCGACTATTACGACCGGAAGATGGCCGCGATGAAGGCGCACGCGACCCAGATCCCCGACAACTCGTGGCTCTACGGCATCGCCGGCGACTTCGGCGGCGAGTTCATGGGCGTCGAGTTCTTCCTACTCGCACAGGGGGAGCGGGGTTCCGGCGAGGGCCCGCACGGGTGGGAGAGCGACCTGTTCAGCGGCCTCGACCTCGAGCAGCCGGCAGCCGCCGGCGAGTCGGCCGCGCGATGAGCAAGGCCGCCCGCCCCACCGACAGCCGAGGTCCCGCCACGCCCGCCCAGCCGGCCCCGGCAACTGCCGCTGAGCCCGCCGCCGCCTCCGCCGCCGGGCCGCCCGCCGCGGCTGCCGCCGCTGAGTCTGCCGCCGCGGTCCCTGCGGCTGCTTCCGCCGCCGCGGCTGCCGCCGGTTCCGCCGCCGGGCCTGCCGCGGCCGGCTCGGCCGAGCCGGGTGGCAACGCCGAGCCGGGTGGCAAGGCGGAGCCCTGGGGTGGCTGGGAGCCGATCGTCCGGGCCGGTGGCGTGGTGGTGTCGATCGTCTTCGCGTTCGTCAGCGCCGTGCTGGAACTGCTGTTCTCGACGCTGCGGGCGGGCGACTTCGTGTCGATCTGGCACGGCGACCCGATCGGCTCCGGCCACGGACCGCTGATCCCGCTCGCGGTCGTGCTGGCGGTCGCAGGCAACATCGGCATCGCCTGGTTCGCGGTCGGCACCACCGGCCGCCGCTGGGCGCTCGGCCCGCCCTGGGCGCTCTGGACGATCGTCATGTTGATCGCCGCCGGGGTCCGCACCCACGAGGGCGACTACCTGCTGAGCGGCACCAACTATGTCGCCCTGGCGATGATCCTGATCGGCAGCCTGACCTTCGCGATCTACGCCTATCGGATGATCCTCAAGCGGATCCCGCCGGCCGTGTCCACATCGGCCGCGCCGAAGACCGCCGCCGCCCGGGCGAAGAAGCACAACTGACAGCAGACTCCCAGCTTTCCTCCAGGGACGTGAGCCGCGTCATCCGCAAAGATGGCCCACAGGCAAGCACGAGAAATACACCTGGCGTTACGATCCCGACCCACCACGTGTGCGGCGCCGCCGTCACCGCCAGGTCCCCCGGGAGGAAAGATGAGGCAGCAGCGCTGGTTCCCGATCGCGGCGCTGGCGGTCGGGTTGTTCGCGATCAATGTGGTGACCCGGCTGGTCATCCACTTCGCGTTCAATAACGACGACGGGGTCCAGAGCGGGGCGTCGATCGTCATGTTCGCCCTGATCGGTCTCACCCTGGCCGTCTGGACGTTCCGCGCCGCCCAGCGCAAGAAGCCGCTCGACTGGCTGGTGCCCGACTGGTTCCTCGGCGCGGTCGGTGCCCTGGTGCTGACCGTCCTGGTCGGACCCTTCGTCAGCGGCAGTCAGCCGTTCGCCGACGGCGCGGGGAGCTTCTTCCTGCAGATCTGGCTCTACGCCGGCTTCGCCATCGTCGGCACGCTGTTGGGTTACTGGGTCGCGGTCATGGTGGGCGCCGACTACCGCTCGCGCTCGCTCAAGGCGTACACCGAACGCAGCGCGGCCAAGCCGCGCAAGGTCGTCCGCCGCTGAGGTTGAAGGCCCGCGCTCCGGAGTGGCCCCGCCTCGCTCCCGCGTGACCGGGCGGGCCGGGCCCCTAGACCGGCGCCTCGCGCGTGAGATAGGTGTGGTGGGTCGCGAAACCCACCTTGCCGTAGAGCGCGACCGCGGCCGTGTTGCGCTCCTCGACCTGCAGATAGGCCCGGTGGCTGCCGTGCTGCACGCCCCACTGCAGCAGCTCGCGCAGCATGTGCTGGGCCAGCCCCTGCCGGCGGGCGGCTGGGGCGGTCTGCAGCAGCGAGACGCCGAGCCAGCGGTCGGGGCCGGTCACCGCGCCGCGGGCCACCCCGATCAGGGTGCCGTCGGCGTCGTGCACGTGGACGAAGACCACCTCGGCCGGGCCGGTGAGGATGCGCACCGCGGTCGGGGGCAGCGTGCCTTTGTGCTCGGCGACCATGGCGAACCAGTCGTCGGAGGGCGCGTCGGCCAGTTCGACCGGCGGCCGGTCGTGACGCACCGGCAGCGCGTTGAGCAGCGGGGTGATCAGCGCGGTCTGCACGAGGGTCAGCGGGCGGGCACTCCAGCCGCGCCCGTCGAGGGCCGCGTTGACCGGTGCGGCCAGCGGCATCGGCGCGTTGATCAGGGGGCGCTGGCCGTGATCCGCATACCACTCGACGACGCCGTCGATCGCCGCCTCGAGGGTGCGGTCGGGGTCGCCGACCGCGAGCGCCGAGTTGGCGCGACCGGTCCAGTTGCCGGCGGCGCGCAGGATCCAGCCACCGAGCCGGGCCTGGGTCGGGGCGGGCCACGCCTCGTTCGCCGCGAGCTCGACCGAGATGACCTCGGACGCCGGGGGCCGGCGGGCGGCCGGAACCCGTTTGGCCCGGTGCACCTCGCGGAGCGGAACCCGCAGCGTGCCCTTGTCAGTGGCGATTGTGAGATCCGTCTCGGTGAGGTCGACGAGCTCGCCGAGAGCGTCTGTGAACTGCGGGCGATCCTGGGAAACCCCCACAATCCGGCGTACTACCACCCGGTGTCCCACATCCTGCCGACGGAGCACGTGTCACCTCCTCCGGCGGAGATACTAGGCTCTGCAACTGTCGCCGGCGGTCCCGGCGGCATGGTTCTTCAAGGGCCAGGCTTTGGAGGGAAAGACCCGTGACCTACATCATCGCCGAGCCGTGCGTCGATGTGCTCGACAAGGCGTGCATCGAGGAGTGCCCCGTCGACTGCATCTACGAGGGCAACCGGATGCTCTACATCCACCCCGATGAGTGCGTCGACTGCGGGGCCTGCGAGCCGGTCTGTCCGGTGGAGGCGATCTTCTACGAGGACGACGTCCCGGAGCAGTGGAAGGACTACACCAACGCGAACTACGAGTTCTTCGAAGATCTCGGTTCGCCCGGTGGCGCCTCCAAGGTCGGCAAGATCGACAAGGACACCCCGTTCGTGGTTTCCCAGCCGCCCCGCGGCGAGGGCAACTGAGCATGCTGTCGTCGGCTCTGCCGGACTTCCCCTGGGATCTGCTGGAGCCGGCGAAGGCCAAGGCCGCCGCGCATCCCGACGGCCTTGTCGACCTGTCGGTCGGCACGCCGGTCGACCCGGTCCCGGCGCTGATCCGGCAGGCCCTCACCGACGCTTCCGACGCGCCGGGTTACCCGCTCACCGCGGGCACCCCGGCGCTGCGGGCGGCGATCGCCGACTGGTTCCGGCGTTCCTGCAACGCCTCGGGCCGGCTGGGCGTCCTGCCGACCATCGGCTCCAAGGAGCTGGTGGCCTGGCTGCCGACGCTGCTCGGGGTCCGTCCCGGCGACACCGTGGTGATCCCCTCGGTGTGCTATCCGACCTATGAGGTCGGCGTCCAGCTGGCCGGGGCAGATGTGGTGCGGTCCGATTCGCTCGCCGCCCTGGGCCCGGCCCCGGTCAAGATGATCTGGATCAACTCGCCGTCCAACCCGACCGGCCAGGTGCTGCCCACGGCCCACCTGCGCAAGGTCGTCGCGTGGGCCCGCGAGCGCGGCGCGGTCGTGGTCAGCGACGAGTGCTACCACTCGCTGGGCTGGGAGACCCGCCCGGTGTCGGTGCTCGACGACGAGGTGACCGGCGGCGACTACACCGGCGTCCTGGCCGTCCACTCGCTGTCCAAGCGTTCCAACCTGGCCGGCTACCGCGCGGGTTACCTGGGCGGCGACCCGGCCCTGGTGGCCGAGCTGCTGGCCGTCCGCAAGCACGCCGGCATGATCGTCCCGGCCCCGGTGCAGGCGGCGATGGTGGCCGCGCTCGGCGACGAGGCCCACGTGGCCGCTCAGCGAGAGCTCTACGCGGCCCGCCGCGACCTGCTGCGCACCGCGCTGACCAAGGCGGGTTTCGAGATCAGCCACTCCGAGGCCGGTCTCTACCTGTGGTCGACCCGGGGCGAAGACTGCTGGCAGACCGTCGACTGGCTGGCCGGGCACGGCATCCTGGCCGCACCCGGCGTCTTCTACGGCCCGGCCGCGATCCAGCACGTGCGGGTCGCCCTGACCGCCACCGACGAGCGCGTCGCCGCGGCCGTCGCCCGCCTGACCTAGCGACGCGACCGACGACCAGGCCGCCCGACCTGGCGACGCGACGGCCGGCCGGCCCGCCTGACCTGGCGACGGGGCAGCCGATGAGCGCGCCGCGCTCGCCTGACCTGGGGACGTGAAAAGTGGCTGAGCAGCCGACGATCGTGGTGCGTGGCGAGGTGCAGCGCGAGGTGCCGCCCGACCAGGCCGAGATCGGTGTGACCATCCGGGCCCGCGACCGCGACCGCGAGTCGGTGCTGGCCCGCCTCACCGAGCGGGCCGCCGAGGTCCGCGCGGTCGTCGACGATTTTTCGGTCGAGCGGCGGGAGACCGGCCACATGCGGATCTACCCCGAACTCAAGCGGGGCGGCGAGCGCGTCGTCGCGTACACCGGAAGCATGTTCACGACGGTCGTCGTGACCGACTTCGACCGCCTCGGTGATCTTCTGATGCGGTTGGCCAGGCTCGACCTCGCGACCGTCGCCGGTCCCTGGTGGCAGCTTCGGCCGGGCAGCCCGGCCGAGGCTGAGGTTCGCAAGGAGGCCGTCCGTGAGGCGCTGCGGCGGGCCGCCGAATACGCGGAGGCGGTCGGCGCCCGGGTCGACCGGCTGATCGAGATCGCCGACGAAGCGACGGCACCCGCCTTCGGCATGCCGGGCTTCGCCGTCGCGGGCGGCGCCCGTTCGACCGAGGCGTCGATCGAGGTCGACCCGGAGCTGCAGACCGTGCGGGCGTCGGTGATCGTGCGGGTGGCGATCACCGAGCCCACGCTCCCGGGCTAGTTGCCGGGGATCCAGTCCATCGAGTCGGGGTGACCGCCGATGCGGCCCTTCTCGCCCCGGTCCAGGTCGCTGATCGACGCCATCGAGGGCTCGTCGAGTTCGAAGTCGAACAGGGCGAAGTTCTCGCGTACGCGATCTTCGGTTTTCGATTTGGGAATGACGATGTCGCCGCGCTGAAGATGCCAGCGGAGCACCACCTGGGCCGGAGTCCGGCCGACCTGCCGGGCGACGGCGACGACCGCCGGGTCGTCGAGCACGGCACCCTGCGCGATCGGCGAGTACGCCTCGTTGGCGATCTCGTTGTCGACGTCGTAGGCCCGGGTCATGTCGTTGGTCAGGTACGGGTGGATCTCGATCTGGTTGACCGCCGGCCGGATCTCGGTCTCCGCCCGCAGGCGGCCCAGCTGGTGCGGGGTGAAGTTGGACACCCCGATCGAGCGGGCCCGGCCCTCCCGGTAGAACTCCTCCAGCGCGCGCCAGGTCTGCACGAAGTCGCCGTCGTAGCGGGTCGGCAGCGGCCAGTGGATCAGGAAGAGGTCGACGTAGTCGGTGCCGAGCGCCTTCAGCGTGCCCTCGAAGGCCTGCCGGGCGTCGTCCGGCCGGTGGGCCGCGTTGCTGAGCTTGCTGGTGATGAAGACCTCACCGCGGTCGAGCCCGGACGCGGCGATCGCCTCGCCGACCCCGCTCTCGTTCCGGTACATCTGCGCGGTGTCGATGTGCCGGTAGCCGACGTTCAGCGCCGTCTCGACCGCGGTGCGGGTCTCGGCGGGTGGCACCTGGAAGACACCGAAACCCAGCTGCGGAATGGTACGGCCGTCGTTGAGTGTCAGTTCCGGAATCGCGGAATCCATGCTGTTCACCTACCCACCTCACCACTGATCCACCGATTTTGGGCACGGATACTCCTGTGATCGGAGAGACTCGGCAACATGCCGAAGGGTCGCCGGGACACGCTGTTGAGGGTGGCGAACGTCAACCCGGAAAGCGTGACCACGCACACCGATCGCGTTCTGTACTCCGCGATCGGCATGTTCGTGTTGCTCTACTTCGTCTACGCCACGATCGGTGGCGCCGCCTTCATCGACGCCAGCTCCAACTACACCCACCCGTGGTATCGGTGGATGGTCGGGCCGCTGGTCGCGGCCGGGGTGGTGGCGTACGACCGGGCGGTCGTCGGCCGGGTGTCGATCAGCTACGACAAGCTGGACTCGACCGACCCGAAGGACTTCCTGAAACGCCCCACCATCAGCCTCTACGCGGGCCGGCTCGCGCTCGCCCTGCTGTTCGCGGTGCTGATCACCGAGCCGTTGATGCTCGCGCGCTACCAGGGCGAGATCGACGCGCGGCTCAACCAGGTGCACAACGAGCAGCTCAGCTCGATCGACACCAGCGGAGCGATCGCCACGTACACCGCCCAGCTCAACCAGCTGAAGAAGGACGAGGCGGCCGACGACGCGGCGGTGCAGGCCCTGACCGACCGGGCCGCCCAGAAGCGGCACGACTCCAGCTCGCTCTACCAGCAGGCCCTCGCCGACTCATCCGGTAAGGGCGTCACGCATTCCGGCGGCTGTCCGGCCGGTGGCTACTGCTACAACCTGGTGCTCCAGTCGCGCGCGCTCAGCAAGCAGGCGGCCGCGCTCGACGCCCAGGCCGGTCAGCTGCTGGCCACCCAGCGGGCGGACCGGGAGGCGCGGGCCACGGAACAGTCCGACCTGTCCCGGCGCATCAGCGCCCAGCGCTCTGACAACTCGGCCGCGGTCAAGGCGGACGCCGGTTTCGGTGCGCGTACGGCGGCGATGTGGCACCTGGTGAGCAGCGACTTCTGGGGCGTCGGCGTCTTCTACCTGGGCATCACGCTGCTGCTGGTCGCCCTGGACTGCGCGGCGGTAGCGCTCAAGTTCGCCTCGCGGGGCAACGCCTACGAGCGCAACGAGGCCCGGGTGGCCCGGCGGCGCGAGCACGAGGCGGCGCTGATCCACGAGCGGGAGATCCACGACGCGCGGAACTACGGCGAGGCGATGGCCAAGGTGGTCGCGTCCGGCATCGAGGCGGCGGCCCACGACGAGCAGGTCGCCCGGGCGTCGGCGGCGCGGGCGTCGGCGGTGCTGCGGACCGCGGTGGTCACCGGCGAGGAGTCGCCCGGCCTGCACAAAGGCAACGGGGTCACCGGTGACAAGCCGGCGCTGCACGCCGCCCGCGAGGAGGAACCGGCTCCGGCGGAGCCGCTGCGCAACGGCCGGCATCGTCGTCCGCTGCGGCTTCCGGTCATCGACGCTTCCGACGTACGCTCGTTGCCGCCCCACAACGGACAGCACTACGGCCCGGTCAACCCGGGTTCGGACCGAATTCACAGCAAGTAGGGTCTGCCGAGATCGATCCTTCGGGCGGTACGATGATCGGCGGTGCTTTCGTAGCCCACGCTCTGTTGAGTCGGGCCCCTCGCCTTGTGCGGGGGGCCCGATGCGTTTTTCCGGTCTTGTTCGCGCTCGGCTCTACCGCTTCTTCGCGGCGGCCCATCCGAGGCCGACCGCCAGTGCGCCGCCCGCCGCCGCCAGCAGGCCGTGGTGCTGCGACGCCCAGAGCTGGAAGCTGCGGTTCGTGGACTTGTCGTCGAACTCGCCGTGCGCCCCGGCGTCGGCCTCGTGCCGCCCGTCGGCCGGCTCCCACAGGTTGACCGGCTGGCCGGGATCGCGCCGCTCGTCGGTCTGCTGGCTGTCGAAACCGGTGCGGGCCAGGTAGCGGTCGAGGATGCCGGGGGCGAGCGCGTTGGCGAGCAGGGTGCCCGCGGTCGAGCCGCCGACCCAGTACTCGCGGCGCTTCGGGTGATCAGCCGCGTAGAGGACGGCCTTGGCCGCCACCTCGGGCTGATAGATCGGGGGCACCGGCTGCGCCTTGCGGGGCAGCCGGGACAGCACCCAGCTGAACTGGGGCGTGTTCACGGCCGGCATCTGCACCATGGTCACGTGCACGTTCCGCTTGTCGTGCATCAGTTCGACCCGTAGCGACTCGTTGAACCCCTGGATCGCGTGCTTCGCCCCGCAGTAGGCGCTCTGCAGCGGGATGCCGCGGTAGGCCAGAGCCGAGCCGACCTGCACGATCACGCCCCGGTCGCGGGGAAGCATCCGGTTGAGCGCCGCCTTGGTGCCGTGCACATAACCCAGGTACGAGACCTCGGTGGTGCGCCGGAACTCGGCCATGTCGATGTCGGCGAACCGGGCGAACACCGAACTGAAGGCGTCGTTCACCCACAGGTCGATCGGGCCGAGATCCTTCTCGACCTGCTCCGCGGCCTCGTCGACCGCGGCGAAGTCGGCCACGTCGACCTCCAGCGGCAGGGGGATGCCGCCGGCCCGGCGTACGTCCTCGGCCGCGGCCGCCAAGCCATCCTCGCCCCGCGCGAGCAGCGCCACCGCGTCGCCGCGCGCGGCGAGCGCGCGAGCCGTCGCCCGGCCGATTCCACCGCTCGCGCCCGTCACCACCGAAACTCGTGTCATGGAGGTGAAGTTCCGCGAAGGCGGCGGAAGGAAACCTCCAGTTCAGGCCGAATCGGTGCTGTAGCCGGTGACCTGCACCGGAACGGTGTAGGTGGCGCCCTTGCAGGCGTGTTTTTGGCCGGGGCTCATGGACAGCGCCCCCGGGATCGTGAACGCTCCGACGGTGTTCCGCGGCACATCCCACGACACGTCGAACCGCGGCCGCGTCAGCGACACCCCCGGCGCCGTGCACCCGGCATCCCGGTGCTCGTCGTCGGCGACGACGTTGCCGCTACCCGGGGTCACCAGCTTGATCCGGATCGGGAAGTCGTACTCGTTGGCCACCGTCACGGTCAGGTTGCCGGCCCCGCCCGGGGTGAGCGGCCGGTTGAGGTCGTTGCGGGCGCGCAGCGTCAACTCGACCGCGGTGCCGGTGTCCCGGCCACCGACCTTCGGCTCGGTGATGCGCCAGTACGCCCAGGCCGCGCCCGCGTTCACCACGATCGCGGCGGCGGCGGCGATGCTGAGGATCGTCCGGGTCCGCCCGTCGATGCGCCTCTTCCGGGCCTGACCGGCCGGGCGCACCTCCCAGGTCGGCTCCTCGTGATCGGCCGTCTCCAGCTCGATATGAAAGTCTTCGTTGTCGTCGTGCTCCCGGTTTCCCTCACCGGAGAGCAGATCCCGGCGGATCACGGCCGTCTGCCAAGTCTTCGCATGCGGCGCTTTCCTCCTCAAGGGCGGGATGGGGACTGGTCATATAACGTTCCCCGAACGAGCCGGATCCTGTGATCGGGATTTAGTCCGCCCTTGTGCGCGCATAAATCGCACAGGAGCGGCTATCCGGCTTAACCCTCCCGGGGGAACCCCGGGGCGTGGCGACCGCGGCGGCCATGACCTGCGATTTTCTACGAACCGCTCCACCTGCGCGGCGACAGGGACATAGCAGCGGGACCCGCCGGCCACAAATCCGCGCCGGTCAAGGTCGAAGATTACCCACGGCGCCAGGCCATTCTCCTGTACGCCTGCACGTGCACCCATCCTACGATCGGCGCCGGCGGTTGAGGAGTTGCCTAATCCGTTCGGGTCGGTGCCCTATTCGGAGGCGCTCGGGGCGGGCGAAGGACCGATCACGGAAGGACTGTCCGAAGGAGTCGAATCCGCCTTCGGGGATTCGGTTTTCTCCGGCGCCTTTTCGGTCGCCTCCGGGGCCGGGTCGGTCTCCGGCCTCTTGACCGGAGCGTCGGTGGTCGACGCCGGTGTCGGAGTGGTCTCGACGGGAGCGGCGGCTTGGGCCGCTTCGCTGCCGGTTCTCGCGGTGGCGGCCTTGGCCAGGGCGGTGGCCGGTGCCGGTGCGGGGAAGATCAGCTTGGGGTTGCTGAGGGGGCCTTCGGGGCCGGTCCAGGACTGAAGCTTCGGCTTGATCGCCCACTTCCACTTGCCGCCGGCCAGCTCGGCGCCGGTGAAGGTGGCCGACTCGTCCCCGGAACCCGACGCGGCGACAGTGCGGGCGATCGAGGGAAGCGGAGTCTCATCGGTGTCGTGCGCGGTGACGACGTAGGCGGTCATCTTCACGCCGGCGAGGTTCTGAGCCTTCCAGTGCACGACCGCTTTGCCGTCACTGATCTCCGAGGTCGGCGTGGGGCCGCCGGGCATGGAAGGGGTTTGCACCTTCGCGGTTGCCGCAGGATCGGGGACGACCCAACTGGCATAGGAGACCAACGTGCCGCTGACGACCACGGCAGCGGTGGCCCCGAGGAAGAGGCCGACCTTGACGATCCGTCTCATCGGCCTGACCTCGCTGCGTCGCTGTCGATGTGGATGACGAACCGTGCTCGCTGGCAGGCGTCGACCACCGAACCCGGCATGTGGAGCTCGAGGTGCCCGGCGTCGCGCCGGCCGAACGGGGCGACGACCAGCGGAAGGCGGCCGGTGTAGGGCCGGACCTGGAGATTGGAGGCTGTGGGCCGGCACCCGGTCCGGGAGGTCGACGCGAGTCGCCCCTTGATCATGCGCACCGTAATGGGAAACGGATTCGGGTTCACGATGGTCAGGCTGATCTTGCGTGTGGCGCCCGGGTAGAGCAGCCCGGTCGAAGAGGTCCGGATCTGGAATGCCTGGCGATCCGAAGAATGCCCGTGCCAGTCCACCAAGGAGATTGTCTCGCCGGGCGGCGCGGACGAAGGCGCAGCACTGCCCAGCATGAGGCTTCCGGTCAGCGCGACCGAACCTGCCAGCACGAGCCGCCACTTGGACACATCGTTCCCTTCGCGATGATGAGGTGGCGGGCGATACTGCCGCCCGCCACCACGGGGATCAGGCGCTGGCGTTACTCGCCGCGGTCAGGTTGACCTTGAAAGCGAAGTTCGCGTTCTGGCAGCCGTCGTCGGGGTTGGTCTTGAGCCGCAGCGCATTCGCGAAATTGAGGGGCTTGGTCTCGCTCGCGGCGAAACCGATGTTGGTCACCAAGTCGGGTGCGACGAGGTTGTTGGTGGGGCAGGTCGTTTCGTTGCTCGTGTGAATCTCGCTGAACGAGACCTTCGACACGACGACCGGGAAGCTGTTGGGGTTCTTTGCGGAGAAGCTGACCGCCACGGGCGTCCCGGGGACCAGTGTGCCGACGATCTGCAGGCCGTTTACCTCCAACCGGGTCGCCGATCCGGCCCGGGTGCTCGCGTCGTCGGCCGAGTTCAGGCTGCGAAGGCGGCGCCGGCGCCGCCCACGGCGACCGCGACGGCGGCGGCGACGACGGCGGTGCGCTTGGTGATTTTGCGCATGGGGGGTTCCTCCTGGAACGGTGAGAATCGCGAGTGGGGCTTCGGAATTGGGGGCCGGAGTTCCGCGGAATCGTTCCGGCGCTGCGACCAAGATGACCGACGGCATCGGGTCTGGCGATAGTGCTTCCGCTTGTCCTGTTCGGAACTGTGCGGCAGCCGACTGGGGCCGACGGGTGGACCCCGGAAGGGTTACGACGGCCCTCACCGTGTTCGGACCTGACCAGCGCAAACAATCGGCACAAGGGTCACTGGCTGGGAGAATGCTGTGCCTAACAGGCACCCGCAAGCTGTTCAAGCCAGGTATCGATCAAGCTCACCGAAATCGTCGTCGAAACACGAAAGGCGGCGCGGTTTTCTCGAAATAGGATCAGAGGGGGCACACCGAACGGGTTAGGCTTTTCGTCTGAAAGACGCGTTCGGCTGACGGTTCTGTCCGGGCGGCGATCGTCAGGAGGGGAGCGCGGCGACCGCTTCGATCTCGATGCGGAAGGACGGGTGGACCAGTGCGCTGACCTGAACCAGCGAGCTCGCGGGCGGCCGCCACGGGTCGACGAACTCGTCGCGGACCTCGCGGAAATCGGCCAGATCGGCCATGTTGGTCAGGAACACCGTCAGCTTGACCAGGTCGGCCATGCGGGCCCCGGCCGCGGCCAGCGCCATCTGCAGGTTGCGGAAGACCTGCCGGGTCTGCGCCCGCGTGTCGTCGGGGCCGACCAGGCGGCCGTCGGAGTCCAGCGGCACCTGACCGCTCACCATGACCATCGTGCCGGTGAAGGCGACGACGTGGCTGTAACCGTTCGTCGGCGGCATGCCCTCGGGCTGGATCAGGTGCTGCGGCATGCCGAGAGCGTATCCGTGCCCGCAAGACCGGTGAGTTCGGGCGAGGCGGGCGGTCAACCAACAGAAAGAGCGAAAGGAGTACGGCGGATGTTGCTGGAAGGACGGAACGCGATCGTCTACGGCGGTGGCGGCTCGATCGGTGGGGCGATGGCGCGGGCGTTCGCGGAGCAGGGCGCGCACGTCTTCCTGGCCGGGCGCACCCAGGCCGGCCTCGACGCGGTCGCGGCGGAGATCGTGGCGAACGGTGGCCGGGCCGACACCGCGATCGTCGACGCGCGGGACGAGGCGGCGGTCGACGCGCACGCCGACGAGGTCGCGCGGGCGGCGGGCGGGATCCAGATCTCGGTCAATGTGATCACGGACAACGACGTACAGGGAAAGCCCGCCGCCGAAATGGCGGTGGCCGATTATCTTGCCCCGGTCGAGGTCGGCCTGCGGTCGCGGTTTTTGACCGCGCGGGCGGCGGCCCGGCACATGAAGCAGCAGCGGGACGGTGTGATCCTGATGTTCGGCGGGGACGGCGACCGGTCGGCCCACCGGCGGAATCACCAGCTGGGTGGGCTGGTCACCGGGTTCTCGGCGATCGAGGCGCTGCGCCGGCAGCTGGCGTGTGAGCTGGGCGAATACGGCATCCGCGTGATCACCCTGCAGACCGGGGGCGTGCCCGAGTCGATCCCGGCCGAGCTCGAGTGGCGCGCCCCGATCGAGAAGAGCCTGGTCGAGAGCACCCTGCTGGGTCGCGCCGCGACCCTGGAGGACGTCGGCAACGTGGCCGTCTTCGCCGCGTCGGACTGGGCCCGCACCATCACCGGCGCCGCCATCAACATGACCTGCGGCGCGTTCGTCGACTAGACCGGCCGGGATCAGGGCCGGCCGGGATCAGGGGCGGGCGGCCACGACCAGGAACCGGTGCGCGGTCACGGTGAACGACCCCCGGGCCCGGATCACCGCGTCGAGGCGGCGCAGCTCCCGGGCGTAGCGCTCCGGGGTGAAGTCGCGTATCTGCCACGGCGACGCCCCGAGCTGCCGCACCACCTCTTCGATCGAGTGGAAGGCGACCGGCGGGTGCTCCTCGCGTACGTCAGTCACCCGGAGCCCCGCGGCGGCGAGAGCCGCCGTCGCGACCTCGGCATTCCACCGCTGCATGCGGGGTGGGGTGGCGCCCAGCGTGTCGTTGAGCGCGACCAGGTCGTCGCTGCCCACCTGCTGGCTCAGCACCCGGCCGCCGCGCCGCAGCAGGCGGGCGATGTCGGCCGCCGGGAGGCGCCCGTGCCGGCTGAGCACGACGTCGAACTCCTCCTCGCCGCCCGGCAGCTCGGTGAGGACGGGGACGCCGAACGGCATCAGGCGGTCGCGCGCGACCGGGATGTTGCGGGCCCAGCTCTCCACGGCGATCGTGTGCGTCGGGAGCGGGGCCAGCTCGGCCAGCAATTCGCCGCTGCCGGTGTCGAGATCGAGGAGGCTGGTGGCGTTGCGCAGCTGGGCGCGGGCCAAGCCGGGGTACGACCATGACGGCTCGGACCCGAGGGCACGACCGTCCAGCCAGGCGAACTCCCAGCCGGTGCCGTGCACGCCCGAGGCCTCGCCGACCAGATCGTCGTACCGCCCGCTGCGCACAAGCGAACGGTAGCCAGCGACGCTGTGTGCCAACCGTCTCTCCCCGGCGCCCGTTAAGGGGTCTGAGCTGGGCAAACTAGGCTAGATAGACCCCAGTGACAGTCGAATCGTTGGCCATCCGTTACCGACCTGGTGCCACTAAAGAAGTCGTGCGAACGTCTCGCCGATGAACTCCGGGTTATGGCGCAAGGTGGCGCTGCCGACGGTGAGCTCGATCACTACCGTGCCGGGCAGTTCGGTGCTCGCCGCGCGGGGCGAAACCCACAGCTTGTCGGTCTCGGCCAGGCGCTTCGCGTTCTCGGCGTAACGCTCGGCGGTCGTCGGCAGCCAGACGTGCATCATCGGCGTCTGCGGCGGCGAGGGCAGCACCCGTACGCCCGGCACGGCTTCCAGCGCGGCCGCCACCGCGTGGGCGTGTTCCATCCGGGCCGGCATCTCGGCGAGCGCGCCCGGCAGCCGGTTACGGGCCGACGCGGCGGCCGGCCAGAGCGCGAAGAGGGTGCCGCCGAGCCTCCGGCGCCACTCCTTGACCTGGGCCACGTCGGCCACCGACCCGGCTACGCAGCAGCCGGGCAGCGCGCCGACGCCCTTGTAGAACGAGACGTAGACGGTGTCGAACAGGGCCGCGATCTCGGCCGGCGTCTTGCGGTAGCCGGCCGTGGCCTCCCAGAGCCGGGCGCCGTCCATGTGAACCGCGGCTCCCCGGTCGCGGGCCCAGCCGGTCTGCGCGACCAGGTCGTCGAAGGGCGGCAACTGGCCGCCCAGGTCGCGCTGCGGCAGTTCGAGCAGCAGCGCCGCGACCGGCTCGGCGACCGCCCGCAGATCGTCGAGCGTGATCAGCCGGGTCAGCTCGCCGACCGAGCGCCCGACCAGGCCGTGCATTCGCGCATAGCCCTCCTGCTCGTGCCGGGCGACGTGACAGTAGGGATGCCACAGGACGGTGCGCGGCCCACGGGTGTCGGCGTGCACGCGCAGGGTGGCGGCCTGGGCCATCGTGCCGCTGGGCAGGAAGACGGCGGCCGGCTTGCCGAGCAGCGCGGCGACCTCACGCTCGAGGTCGGCGACGACGCCGCCCTCGCCATAATGGTCGGGCTCGACGTCGTCGCCGATCGAGGCGATCATCTCGGCCGGGTGGCCGAAGCCGTTGCCGAGGAAGGTGTCGGTGCATGCGGCGCGGCGTGCGGCAATCTCGTCCACCGCGCCAGTCTGGCAGAGCCGGCTAGTGCCGGACCGGCATCAGGATCGAGAATCGCGAATCGTCGCCCGGCACCCGGAACGCCAGCGGCTTGATCGGCCCGTCGAGCTCCAGCACGAGCTGGCCGGCCGCGCCGGCATCGAGCGCCTCGAGCAGGAACTCGCGCCGCACGGCCACATGCGAGGCGGCATCCGCCGCCCACTCACCCTCGGCGACCAGACGCACGCTCCCGGCCGGGTCAATGCCCAAAACCGAGATTTCGTACGCCGTGCCCTCGTGCTCCCGCATCGTCGCCGGAGCGGCCGCGACCGCCTCCCGCAGCACCGCGGTGTCGACCGTGATCTGTTTCCGCTGATCGCCGGGCGGCAGCAGCCGGCGGAAGTCGGGAAACTCGAACGGCAGCGGCTTGGTCTCGACCACGCCGTCCGCCGTCTCGGCCTTCGCCGCCTCGGCGGTCAAGTCGAGTGTCACCTGGCCGGTGCGCACCGCCCGGACCTGATCGACAAAGGTCAACGGCAGGAACGCCCGGGCCGGCGGCCCCTCGATCGAGGCCGCCGCTTTGGCCGCGGCCAGCCGGTAGCGGTCGGTCGCGACCAACGTCAGCGTCATCCCGTCGGTCTCGGCGTGGACACCGGCCGGAACCGGGCCGTCGGTGCCGGCCGGCGCGGCGAAGCGGACGGCGTCGAGGGTGGCGGCCAGCGCGGCGGCCGGCAGGGTGATGCGGGTCATGAGATTTTCCTCCAGGTCGAGAAGGGCGTGGACGCGGAGGAGCTCACGCTTGGCGTCGGCCAGCCCGTCCTCGAGGCGGTGCCGGTGCCGGTCGAGCCGGCGGCGCACGGCCTCGGGGTCACCCAGGTCGTGGACCGCCCGGGCGATCTCGGCCACCGGCATGCCCACCCGCCGCAGCCCGGCGATCAGCCGGGCCGCCCGCACCTGCTCGTCGGTATAACGGCGATAGCCGGTCGCCGGGTCGACCTCGGCCGGCACCAGCACCCCGGCCCCGTCGTAGAACCGCAGCGCGCTGACGCTGAGCCCACTGGCCCGCGCCGCCTCGCCGATGCCTCGCATGTCTCCTGCCACCCCGCCGACCCTGCTCCCTCAACCTGCTGGAGGGTCAAGTCTGCCCGCCCGAGCGGCACGCAGCCGGAGTTATCCACAGCGGCTTGGTGGTGAGGTGGGGCCGTTGAGTGCAGAAATACCCCTGATCACTCAGGTCGGATGCCCGCCAGGATTTATCCGGAATCCTAGGCCTGATCGGCCGTACCTCGACTCTCGATCGTCGCAAGGCGGCGACAGGTAGTAACGCAGTTGTACGCTTCCCGGACGATGCACAGGAACCCGACTGAGCGGAATATGTCGATGGACGCCATCGCATGTCGCGGTTTCGAACGCCCGGCCTGGCGCGAGTTCAATCGGCCCTAGTCGAGGCGGAGAAAGAGCCATGTCCAAAGACGCGGTTGACCGCCCGGGGCCTACGGCCAGGCGACGGCGGAGAACCGGAGGTTTTCGTCGCTACCGTCCGCCGCGGCGCGGATCCGGGAGCCGCGCTCGGCTGCAGCCTCCGCTGGTCGCGTCGTGAAGGGGCCGGACTCCACCCGGCGGCCGATGGCCGTCGTGCTGACCGCGCTCGAACTGGAGCATGCCGCGGTCGTCGCCCACCTGTCGCGGCCGATCGTCGAACAGGTCGAACGTGGTCTGATCTTCGATGTCGGGACCTTCTCCGGACGCCGGCCGTGGCGCGTCGCGGTTGCTCAGGCCGGGCCTGGCAACCCCTCGGCCGGAGTGCTGCTCGAGCGGGCGGTGTCGGTGTTCGCGCCCGAGGTCGCGATGTTTGTCGGCATTGCGGGTGGCCGTAAGGACGTCCGGCACGGGGACGTGGTCGCCGCCGATGCGGTCTACGACTACGAGTCCGGCAAGGACGACGAAAGCCGCTACCTTCCGCGGATCAAGACGGCGGCGCCGTCGTTCGCGCTCGTGCAGCGGGCGCAGGCCGTCGCGCGCCGGGCGAAGTGGCCCGAACGCATCAAGCCGGCTCCGCCGGAAAGCCGGCCGTCGGCGTTCGTGAAGCCGATCGCGGCCGGCGGCAAGGTCGTGGCGCACGACCGGTCGAGTACCGCCCGGCTCGTTGCCGCCTCGTGCGGCGATGCCCTGGCCGTGGACATGGAGAGTTACGGCTTTCTCCGCGGCGCGTACGTCAATGACGGTGTCGCCACGCTCGTGGTGCGGGGAATCTCCGACCTGCTCAGCGACAAGACCGCACGCAACGACGAGCAGTGGCAGGTCGTCGCCGCGCGTCATGCCGCCGCGTTCGCGTTCGAGGTGCTCGCGTCCGCGGACGTTGCCGCCGTGGGTTCGGCGGGTCGTCCGCCGGCCGCCACGTGGGTCCAGAACAACCAGCCGGCCGGCGGCACGGTCTACGCGAACCAGGGCGGCCACCAGACGATCTACGTTTCCGATCCGGGGCGAGGAGAACGATGAACCCCTCTGGCAACCAGAACCCGAACCAGTTCACTCAGAACAACTCTCCACGCCGCGGTGGCAACGTGTACGCCAACCAGGGCGGAAACCAGATCATCCACACTGGGCCGGCCAAGCGCGGAGGCGGCGACACCAAGGCTCTTCTCGTGACGCTCGGCTCGGACGCCGTCTTCTTTCTCTACGGCATGCTGTCGTACACCGGCCAGAACTCCTCCGGGGACGAATGGCGCGCCGGGATCTTCATAGTGCTGCTGGTCGTGACCGCGGGCATGATCAGGCGCTGGTTGCGCCGTCGTGTCTGAGAGCGGGCGATGGCGGGTGCGCGGGGTTCAGTAGGCGAAGATCAGGCTTGCCGCGACGGCGAGCATGACGGCGGCGATCAGGGCGTCGAGCAGGCGCCAGGCGGCTGGGCGGGCGAGCAGCGGGGCCAGCCGGTGGGCGCCGGCGCCCAGGGCGGTGAACCAGGTCAGGCTGGCGGCCGCCGCGCCGAGGCCGAAGAGCCAGTGGTGGGGGTGCTGTTGGGCGATCGAGCCGAGCAGCAGCACGGTGTCGAGGTAGACGTGCGGGTTGAGGTAGGTGAAGGCCAGGCACGCGAGCAGGGTGGCGCGCAGGGTGGCCGGGGCGCGTTCGGCCGGGCTGAGCGCGGCGGGGCGTAGCGCCCGGCGGGCGGCCAGGATCGCGTACGCGGTGAGGAAGGCCGCGCCGATCCAGCGGATGGCCGTGACCGCGTCGGGGCGGGCCGTGATCACCGCGCCGAGGCCGCCGATGCCCGCCATGATCAGGATCAGGTCGGAGAGCGCGCACGTCAGGACCACCGGCAGCACGTGTTCGCGGCGGAGTCCCTGGCGGAGGACGAACGCGTTCTGGGCGCCGATCGCGATGATCAGGACGGCGGAGGCGGCGAAGCCGGCGAGGGTGGAGGTGAGCACGTCTCCGACGGTAGAAGCCGGTCGGCGCGAAGAAAAACTAAAGATTCTTACGAGGGATTAGCATCGCTTAAGTGGATGCGGTGCAGCTGGCCACCTTCCAGGCGGTCGTCGATACGGGCAGCTTCGAGGCGGCGGCCCGGCAGCTGCACGTCACGCCGTCCGCGGTCAGTCAGCGGATCAAGGCGCTCGAGCGTTCCGTCGGTCAGGTGCTGGTGCGCCGGGCCAAGCCGTGTGTGGCGACGGCGGCCGGTGAGGCCCTGGTGCGGTTCGCCGGGCAGGTCGCGCTGCTCGAGCGGGAGGCCCTCGACCAGGCCCGCGACGGCACCCGGGTCTCGATCGTGGTGAACGCCGACTCGCTGCACACGTGGTTTCTGCCCGCGCTGGCCCGGGTGCCCGGCCCGCGCTACGAGCTGCACACCGACGACCAGGACTACACGGCCGACCTGCTGCGGTCGGGCACCGCGATGGCCGCGGTCACCTCGCAGCACGTCGCGGTGCAGGGGTGCCGGCTGGAGAAGCTCGGCGCGATGCGCTACCTGCCGGTCGGTCCCGCGACGAGCAGAGACGACCTGCCGAACGCGCCGATGATCGTCTACAACCGCAAGGACCGGTTACAGCACCGGTTCCTGGCCGGCCGGGTCAAGGATCCGCCGGTGCATCACGTGCCGGCCGCGTCGGCGTTCGTCGACGCGATCCGGCTCGGGCTGGGCTGGGGCATGGTGCCGGAGCCGATCGCCCGCCGCGACATCGAGGCCGGACTCTACGTACAGCTGGAGGACGCCCACCTGGACGTCCCCCTCTACTGGCAGTACTGGAAGATCGAGTCGACCGTGCTCGGCGAGCTGACGGCAGCGGTGAAAGAAGCCTTCAGTCGTTGGCGTGCAGAGCCGTGTTGAGCTCGATGCCGGTGCCCTTGCGCGGCCGGGCCTCGAGCACGCCGGTCACCGAGTTGCGCCAGAACAGCAGGCCGGGCACGCCGGAGAGCTCGCGCGCCTTGACCACCCGGCCGTCGGGCAGGGTGAGCTTGGAGCCGGCGGTGATATAGACGCCCGCCTCGACGACGCTGTCGTCGCCGAGCGAGATGCCGGTGCCCGCGTTGGCGCCGAGCAGGCAGCGCTCGCCGATCCAGACCTTGTCGGTGCCGCCGCCCGAGAGCGTGCCCATGATGGACGAGCCGGCGCCGATGTCGGTGTGGTCGCCGACGACGACGCCCTGCACGATGCGGCCCTCGACCATCGCGGTGCCCAGCGTGCCCGCGTTGAAGTTGATGAAGCCCTCGTGCATCACGGTGGTGCCGGAGGCGACGTGGGCGCCGAGCCGCACGCGGTCGGCGTCGGCGATGCGTACGCCCGAGGGCACCACGTAGTCGGTCATGCGCGGGAACTTGTCGACCCCGTAGACCGCCAGGTGCCGGCCGGCGGCGCGCTCGATCAGGCGCAGTTCGTCGACCCGGTCGGCCGGGCAGGGGCCGGCCGACGTCCAGGCGACGTTGGCCAGCTTGCCGAAGATGCCGTCCAGGTTGAGCGAGTTGGGCCGCGCGAGCCGGTGCGACAGCAGGTGGAGCCGGAGGTAGGCGTCCGACGCGTCGGCGATCGGCTCGGCCAGCGACTTGACCTCGACCCGCACTTCGACCGTGGACAGGCCGGGCAGGGCCCGGGGACCGGTCAGCCCGGCCGGCAACACCGGCTGGTCGTCTGAGGGGAGGGGGCCCAGCCCGAGGAAGCCCTCGGGGAACCAGGTGTCGAGCACCTGGCCCTCGGCGGTGACGGTGGCGAGGCCGATGCCCCAGGCGGGCGAGGTCGAGATCGCGATTTCCACGCTCCGCACCCTACTAAAAGGGCCGGTACGCCGTCGCGGCGCCAGCGTATTGACCTGCCTCAACGGCCTGGGCGTGCCGAAGATCGCAGAGGAGCCGGTGGTTCACCCTGCACAGGTATGGTGCGGCCTATGGCGAACCCGCTGTCTCCGGACGTGCTGGTCGACCCGGTCGTGTTGACCCGCGCCCTGGTCGACGTGCAGTCCGTTTCCCGCAACGAATCGGTGATCGCCGACTTCGTGGCCGAGGTGCTCCGGACGGCTCCCTATCTGAGTGTCGACCGGCTGGGCAACACGGTGATGGCGCGCACCGATCTGGGGCGCGAACAGCGGGTGGTGCTGGCCGGTCATCTCGACACCGTCCCGCTGAACGACAACTTTCCCTCCACCGTCGTCGACGATCTCATCTACGGCTGCGGGGCGTCGGACATGAAGTCCGGGGTCGCCCTCGCCCTCCACCTCGCGGCGACCCTGCCCGACCCGGCGTACGACGTCACCTACCTCTTCTACGAGGCCGAGGAGGTCGAGTCGCAGGCGAACGGGCTCCGGCACGTCGCCGAGGCGCGGCCCGAGTGGCTGACCGCCGATTTCGCGGTGCTGCTCGAACCGACGTACGGCGTGGTCGAGGCCGGCTGCCAGGGCACCCTCCAGGCGTCGGTGCACATCGGCGGCCGGCGGGCGCACACCGCGCGGGCCTGGCGCGGGATCAACGCGATCCACGCCGCGGGCGAGGTGCTGCGGCGGCTCGACGACTACCGCCCACGCACGGTGACGATCGACGGGTGTACGTACCGTGAGGGCCTGAACGCGGTCGAGATCTCCGGCGGCGTGGCCGGCAACGTCGTCCCCGACGTGTGCACGGTGCGGGTCAACATGCGGTTCGCGCCCGACCGCACGGAGAAGCAGGCGTTCGAACACCTGCACGACGTCTTCGAGGGCTACGAGGTCGAGCTGACCGACTCGGCGCCCGGGGCGATGCCGGGGCTCGACGCGGCACCGGCCCGCGAGTTCGTGGCCGCGGTCGGTGAGGCGCCGGCGGCCAAGCTGGGCTGGACCGACGTGGCCCGGTTCGCGTCGCTCGGCATCCCGGCGCTCAACTACGGGCCCGGCGATCCGCTGCTCGCGCACGCCCCGGACGAACACGTCGAGATCGGCAAGATCCGGGACGGCGCGGCCACGCTCCACCGCTGGCTCGCGTCCTACCCGAGCTGACTGGCCGCGTACGCCTGCCCACCGCGTACGGGAAGAGGGCGCAAGCGGACCCTCAGGCCGACCGGACCGTGACCCGGCCGATCGCCCGCCCGGCGGGCGGAGCCGGCACCGGATGCAGCAGCGCGGCCACCGGGATCTCGATCGTGGCCTCGCCCGGGTCGGCGGGCTCGGCATGATTGTCGGGCCGGGCAGCGGACATGCGCCGCTCCTCGACCACCAGACGGATGCGCCGTTGCATGCGGCGCTGCATCTTCATTCTTTCGTATCGGGTCGTCACGGTGGCTCCCTTGCCTAGCGCCGTGCCCTGCCGTAGAGGTCTAGCCGCGGAGGTTTGGTAACTGTACAGACGCTTCAGAGCTACCGTCCGTTGCTTCAATCTGGCAAAAAGGTCGCCGACCCGCAATCCTCTTACCGAAACCCAGCCGGTTGTTCACCGGGTTACTGACCGTCCGCACTACCTTTTACGCATGACGGACAGCACCAACGGGCGACCTTCCGGCGCCGAGCGCCACCGCGGGGCGGTCACGCTCCGCCATGATTCCATTCCGCCGAGCACAGCCGACGAGAAGCTGCTGGACTCGCACCACCGGCGCGAATGGAAGACCAAAGACGCCTGGCGGTCGCTGCGGATCCTGTCCGAGTTCGTCGAAGGCTTCGACACGCTGGCCGACCTGCCGCCCGCGGTGAGCGTCTTCGGCTCGGCCCGCAGCACCCCCGACAGCCCCGAATGCGAGCTGGCCGCCGCGCTGGGCGCCGCCCTCGCCGAGGCGGGCTACGCGGTGATCACCGGCGGCGGCCCGGGCGTGATGGAGGCGGCCAACCGCGGCGCCACCGAGGCCGGCGGCATGTCGGTCGGGCTCGGCATCGAGCTGCCGTTCGAGCAGGGGCTCAACGACTGGGTCGACGTCGGCATCGACTTCCGCTACTTCTTCGTCCGCAAGACCATGTTCGTCAAGTACGCCCAGGCCTTCGTCGTGCTGCCGGGCGGCTTCGGCACGCTCGACGAACTGTTCGAGGCGATCACCCTCGTGCAGACCAAAAAGGTCACCCGCTTCCCGGTGATCCTGATGGGCGTCGACTACTGGGCCGGCCTGGTCGACTGGATCCGCAAGACGCTGCTCTCCGACGGCAAGGTCAGCGAGTCCGACCTCGACCTGATCCAGCTCACCGACGACGTGGAAGAAGCGGTCCAGATCATCGTCAGCGCTCAGGAGGCCGTGCTGGCCAAAGACCAGGGGAATCGCTGATGGCCGCGATCGGCGTCTTCTGCGCGTCGTCCTCCACCCTCGAACAGAAATGGCTCGACCTGGCCACCGACACCGGCCGCGAGATCGCCGCCCGCGGGCACACGCTGGTCTCCGGCGGCGGCTGCGTCGGCATGATGGGCGCGGTCGCCGACGGGGCCCGCTCCGGCGGCGCGCACACGCTCGGCGTGATCCCGCAGTCCCTGGTGGACCTCGAGGTCGCCGACGTCCACTCGGACGAACTGATCGTCACCGCCGACATGGGCAGCCGGAAAAACCTGCTGATCGAGCGGTCGGACGCGTTCATCACGCTGCCCGGTGGTCTGGGCACGATGGACGAACTGTTCGAGGTGTGGACGACGGCCACGCTCGACCTGCACCACAAGCCGATCGTGCTGCTCGACCCGGAGGGCTTCTACGACGGGTTGCTGGCCTGGCTCTCCCAGCTGGCCCACACGCAGTTCGTGCGGCAGGCGGCGCTCGACCGGGTGACCCTGGCCAAGTCGATCGCCGGAGCACTCGACCACATCGAGGGTCGCCCCGCCCGGTAGGGCGTGGAACACTGCGGGACATGCCCCCGCAACGGGCGACCCTGCTTCAGGTCGCACAGCGGGCCGGTGTGTCCCGCAGCACGGCGTCCTTTGTCCTGGCCGGACGGCACGCGGACATGAGGATCTCCGAAGATGCCCGGCAACGGGTGCTCCGGGCCGCCCAGGAGCTGGACTACCGGCCCAACCTGATGGCACGCAGCCTGCGCACCAAGGTCACCCGGACGGTCGCGCTGGTCTCGGACACCCTCGCCTCCGACCCGTACGCCGGGGCCGCCATCCACGGCAGCCTGGCCGCGGCCGTCGCCCACGGGCATCTGCTGTTCATCGGCGAGACCGAAGGCAACCCGTTGGTCGAGGAGAAGCTGATCTCCGACTTCCTCGACCGGCAGGTCGACGCGTTCATCTACGCCAGCATGTTCACCCGCTACGTCCGGCTGCCCCGGCTGCTGCGCGACCGCCCGGTGGTGCTGCTCAACTGCCTGACCCGGGCCGCGCCGGCCCACCACGCCTTCATCCCGGACGAGCACGAGGCCGGCGTCACCGCGGCCCGCACCCTGCTCGACGCCGGCCACCGCGGCGGCATCCACCTGGTCGGCAACGCGTCCGAGCGGGTCTTCGCGGCCCGCGAACGGCTGGCCGGCATCGGCTCGGCGGGCGCCCGGCTCGCCGCGCCGATCGAGTGCGAGTGGTGGCCCGAATCGGCGTACGAGGCGGTCAGCCGGGCCCTGCGGGACGGCCTCGCCCCCCGGGCGCTGATCTGCCTCAACGACCGGATCGCCCTCGGTGCCTACCAGGCGCTGCGGGCGGCCGGCCGGACGATCCCGGACGAGGTGTCGGTGATCTCGTTCGACGACTCCGACCTGGCGGCCTGGTTACGGCCGCAGCTGACCAGCATTTCGCTGCCGCACTACCAGCTGGGATGGCAGGCGGTCGAGGCGCTGCTCGGGCCGGCGTCGGAACCGGCCGTCCACCGGCTGCCCATGCCGGTCCGCCTGCGCGCCTCGATCGGGAAGGCGCCGTTCGAATAACGTCGTACCGGCGTGGTCTCATTGGTGCCGTGAGCACGCCGGCCCCCTCCGCGGCGGTGCGCCGCCCGGCGTACCGGTTGGTTCGCCGCGCCCGGCCGGCGGCCCCCGCACTGCTCGGCGACCCGGTGCAGGACTATGTCGCCGACCACCGCGACGGGCCGCTGCTGGTGGTCGGCGGCCCCGGCACCGGCAAGACGACGATGCTGGTCGAGGCGGTCGCGGCCCGGGTCGCCGAGGGCGTCGACCCCGAGCACATCCTGGTGCTGACGTTCGGCCGGCGCGGCGCTGCGGCCCTGCGGGACCGCATCGAGGCGCGCATCGCCGACCACCCCGGGCGCATCGTGCACGAACCGCTCGTGCGCACCTTCCACGCGTACGCGTTCGGCCTGCTCCGCCGGGCCGCCGCCGAGCGCGGCGAGCCCTCGCCGCGGCTGCTCACCGGCCCCGAGCAAGACCTGATCATCCGCGAGCTGCTGTCGGTGGTCGGCGACGACGAGGCGACCGACGAGATCGGCTGGCCCGACTCGCTGCGGTCGGCCATCCCGACCCGGGCGTTCGCCCAGCAGCTGCGCGACCTGATGCAGCGCGCGGCCGAGCGCGGCATCGGGCCGGCCGAGCTGGCCCGCCTCGGCGAACGACTGGGCCGCGACGACTGGCCGGCCGCCGCGCGCTTCCTGCGGCAATACGTGGCCGTGCTCGCGCTGCGCGACGTGACCACCCGGGGTTCCGCGGCCTACGATCCGGCCGAGCTGGTGCGGGCCGCGTCCGGCCTACTGGAGGACGACCCCGACCTGCTGTCGTCCGAGCGCCGCCGGCTCCAGTTCGTCTACGTCGACGAACTCGCCGACACCGACCCGGCCCAGATCGAACTCCTGCACCTGGTCGCGGGCGGCGGCAAGCCCCTGGTCGCCTTCGGCGACCCCGATTCCTCGGTCTACGGCTTCCGCGGCGCCGATCCGGGCGCGGTGAGCGGTTTCCCGGCCAAATTCCGTACGCCGTCCGGAGCCGTCGCCGAAACGATCACCCTGCACACCAACTACCGTGCCGCCGAGCCGCTGCTGGCCGCGACCAGCCGGGTGGCCCGCCGGATGCGCGGGCCGATGACCCACCGCCCGATGCACGTCCCACCCCGGCCCGAGCCGGCCGCGAGCCCCGAGCCGGCCGGGTCGTCCGAGCTCGCCGAGCTCGCCCCGGCCGCCGAACCCTCCGACGCGGCCCGCCCATCCCCGTCTCCTGAGCCGGCGCCCGTCGGGCCTTCGGCGTCTGCTCAGCCTGGGCCGGTCGTGCCTTCCGCGTCTGCTCAGCCCGGGCCGGTCGGGCCTTCGGTGTCTCCTGACCCTTCCGCGTCTTCTGAGCCCGCGGTGACCGCTGATCCTGCGGTGGTGTCTGCTCAGCCGGGCGTGTCCGCTGGACCTTCCGCGTCCGCTGAGCCTTCTGGGCCTGCTGGGCCTTCTGCGGGGATCGGGCCTTCCGCCGACGGTGAGTGGGGGCCGGAGGCGGTTGTGCGGACGTTTCGCACGACGGTCGGGGAGAGCGCGTTCGTCGCGCACGCGTTGCGCGAAGCCCATCTGCTGCACGGGGTGCCGTGGTCGCGGATGGCGGTCATCCTGCGGTCGACCGCGCTTCAGCTGCCGTCGCTACAGCGGGCGCTGGCCGCCTCCGGCGTGCCGACCGTGACCCACGCCGAAGACCTGCCGCTGCACCTGCAGCCCGCGGTGGCGCCGTTCCTGCTGCTCCTGCGGTGTGCGCTCGACCCCGAGGCGCTCGACGAGGAAGCCGCGGTGGCTCTGCTGCACTCGTCGCTGGGCGGGGCCGACCCGCTGGCCGAGCGGCGGCTCCGGCAGGGTTTGCGGGCGCTCGCGCTGGCCGCCGGCGACCACCGCCCGTCGGGCGAGCTGCTGGTCGACGCCGTGCGCGACCCGGCCGGGCTCGACCTGGTCGAGCGGCGCTGGGCGATACCGGCCCAGAACATCGCCCGGCTGATCACGACCGCCCGGGACGCCGCGGCGGCGCCCGGCGCCTCGGCCGAAGATGTGCTGTGGACGGTGTGGCGGGCCAGTGGGCTGGCCGACCGGTGGTTCGGGCTGAGCACCCGCGGCGGTCCCGCCCCGGAAGACGCCGAGGCCGGCCGGGCCCGGCAGTGGCGGGCCGAGGCGGCCGACCGCGACCTCGACTCGATGGTGGTGCTGTTCGACGCGGCGGCCCGGTTCGTCGACCGGCTGCCCGGTGCGCGCACCGAGGTCTTCCTCGACCACGTTCTCGGGCAGGATCTGCCCGCCGACTCGATCGCGCCGAGCGCCGACCGCGGTGAGGCGGTGCGTCTGCTCACCGCCCACGCGGCGAAGGGCCTCGAGTGGGACGTCGTGGTGCTGGCCGGCGTGCAGGAGGGCATCTGGCCCGACCTGCGGTTGCGCGGCAGCCTGCTCGGTTCCGAACGCCTAGTCGACGTGCTGGCCGGCCGCGCCGCCACCGGCGTGGCCGCGGTGGTCGGCGAGACGTCAGCGTTGCTCGACGAGGAGCGCCGTCTGTTCTATGTGGCCACCACCCGCGCCCGGCTCAAGCTGATCGTCACCGCGGTGGCCTCGGGCGGCGTCGGCGGCGACGAGGGCGAGGAGCAGCCCAGCCGCTTCCTGACCGAGCTCGCCCGGCCCGAGTCCGACGCCGGCTCGCCCCCCGAAGGCCCCGAGCCCCCGGACCCCGACGATCCAGGCCCCGACGATCCAGGCCCGGACGAACCGCCGGACCCCGGCGAACCGCCCGACCCCGGCGAACCGCCCGACCCCGACGACCCCGGCCCCTCCAACCCCACCGCCCCGAGCGCCTCCGGCCCGCCCGGCTCCGGCGGTCCGGTCAGCCCTGGCGGTCCGGTCAGCCCTGGCGGTCCGGTCAGCCCCGGCGGTCCGGGCGACGACCCGCTCAGCCCCGGCGGTCCGGGCGGCGGCCCGCTCAGCCCCGGCGGCGATGCCTTGGCCGGCGGCGCCATTCCCGTCGACGGGTCCGAGAGGCCGCCCGTCCGGACAAAAGCGGATAAGTCTGGAGGAGGCGAGTCCGATGTGGTCCGGGACGCCTGGACCGACCCGGGGATGGACACCGATCCTGACGTGGCCGACAGCGCGCAAGCGGCCGACGATGACCAGGCGCGCGTGTCGGCGGACACCTCGGGGGAGCCGGGGGAGGACGCGAGCGAGGCCGCCCGGCTCGACGCCGCTCTGGAGCTTCCCGTCGGGCGGGCGCCTCGGGCGCTGACCCTGGCCGGGCTGGTCGCGGAGTTGCGTACGGTCGTTGTCGGCCGGGAGCAGACGCCCGGCCGGCGGCTCGCCGCGGCCGCCCAGCTGGCCAAGCTGGCCGCGGCCGGCGTGCCCGGCGCGCACCCCGACGACTGGTGGGGTCTGCGCCCGCTCTCCGACGACCGGCCGCTGGTCGACGAGGGTGAGCCGGTCAAGGTCACCCCGTCGTCGATGGAGAGTGCGATGCGCTGCAGCCTGCGCTGGCTGCTGGAACGGCACGGTGGCGCGGCCCCGGCCGGCCCCGCCCAGGGCGTCGGCAACCTGGTGCACGCCGCTGCCATGCTGGCCGAGGACGCCAACGCCGACCGGGAGAAGCTGGTCGAATATGTCAGTGCCCGGTTCGACTCGATCGAGCTGGCCGCGCGCTGGCTGGCCGGGCCCGAGAAGGAGCGGGCCCAGGCCATGGTGGACAAACTGTTGCGCTGGCTGGCCGTGAATCCGCGGCGGCTGCTGGCGATCGAGCACGAGTTCACCGTGCTGCTCGAGGACGAGAAGCGGCCGGTGCGGCTGACCGGGCGGGTCGACCGGCTCGAGATCGACGACGAGGGGCGGCTGGTCGTGGTCGACCTCAAGACCGGTAAGTCCACCGCCGTAGCGGCGGCCGAGGTCGAGGAGCACGCCCAGCTGGCCGGCTATCAGGCCGCGGTCGACGCGGGGGCGTTCGCCGACTACGGCCGGGAGAGTGGCGGCGCCTCCCTGGTGCAGCTCGGCCCGGGCAAGGACGCCCGCGAGCAGATGCAGCTCCCGCTGGCCGACGCGACCGACCCGGCCTGGGCCCACGCGATGGTGAAGCGCACCGCCGAGACGATGGCGGCTGCTACCTTCTCCGCCGTCGCCAACAGCCGGTGCCGGGTCTGTCCGGTCCGCACCAGCTGCCCGATCTCCGGAAAGGGCCGTCAGGTAGTCGAGCAGTGACCCAACCGAGTTTGTTCGCCGACGAGCCGGCGACACGGAAGAGGAGAGCCAGCGAAGGGCCCCGCTACACGCCCGCCGAGCTGGCCCGTCTGTTGCGCCTGCACCCGCCGACCCCGGAGCAGGTCGCGATCATCGCCGCCCCGGTCGAGCCGCTGCTCGTGGTGGCCGGGGCCGGGTCGGGCAAGACCGAGACGATGTCCTCGCGGGTGGTCTGGCTGGTCGCCAACGGCTATGCCCGGCCGGACGAGGTTCTCGGGCTGACGTTCACCCGGAAGGCGGCCGGTGAGCTGGCCCATCGCGTACGGACGCGGCTCGGGCAGCTCATCAGAAGGCTGGGCCGCGACGACGCGTTCGCCGGTGAGGCCACCATCTCCACCTATCACTCCTATGCCGCCCGGGTGGTCACCGAGCACGGTCTGCGCGGCGGGTTCGAGCCGTCGGCGCGGCTGCTCACCGAGGCCGCCCGGTGGCAGATCGTCGACTCGTTGGTCCGGGCGTACACCGGGGAGATGACCGGCCTGAACCGCGCCCCGGGCACGGTGACCGACGACGTGCTGGCGCTCGCGGCCGAACTGGCCGAGCATCTGGTCGACCCGGACGATCTGGCCGCCTGGACGGGCCGGTTCTTCGCCGAGGTGACGCAGCGGCCGGGCCGGGTCTACAAGGATGTGACCGACATGCTGGCCCGCCAGCGCAACCGGCTCACCCTGCTGCCCCTGGTGCGCCTCTACGAGCAGCGCAAACTCGCGCTGGAGGCGATGGACTTCGGCGACCAGATGTCGCGGGCGGCGCGGGTCGCCCGTGACTATCCCGAGGTCGGCGAGATCGAGCGGGGCCGCTTCCGGATCGTGCTGCTCGACGAATATCAGGACACCAGCCACGCCCAGGTCACGATGCTGAACGCGCTGTTCGGGGGCGGGCATCCGGTGACCGCGGTCGGCGACCCGTGCCAGTCGATCTACGGCTGGCGGGGCGCCTCGGCGGGCACGCTCGACCGCTTCCCGGGCGAGTTCACCGGACCGGCCGGGACCGACGCGTGGGTGCTCAACCTGACCAGGAGTTGGCGCAACCGTCCCGAGATCCTGCGGGTCGCCAACGAGCTGTCGCGTCCGCTGCGGCAGGCCGGGGCCCGGGTCGCCGAGCTGGTTCCGGCCAGCCGGGTGGCCGGGAGCGTCGGTGGCCGCACGGTCGCCTGCGCGCTGCTGCCGACCTTCGCCGACGAGGCCGACTGGATCGGCGACTCGATGCTCACCGCGTGGCGGATCGCGGCCGGCCTGCGGGAGGCGATGCCCGAGGAGATTCCGGTCGAGAAGCGCCCGACCAGCGCGATCCTGGTGCGCGTCCGCAGCCAGATCCCGGTGATCGAGGCGGCCCTGCGGGCCCGCGGCCTTCCGGTCGAGGTGGTCGGCCTGGGCGGCCTCCTGGACACCCCGGAGGTACGCGACGTCGTCTGCACCCTGCGCGTCCTCGCCGACCCGACCGACGGCGCGTCGCTGTTGCGCCTGCTGACCGGCGCCCGCTGGCGGATCGGCCCGCGTGACCTGGTCGCCCTGCACCGCCGGGCCCGGGGCATCGCGTCCGCCCGGGCCGCCGTCGTCAACCGCACCGACCCCGACGACATCGTCGCCGACCGGCTCGACGACGCGACCCTGATCGAGGCGATGGCCGACCTCGGGGCCCCTCAGCAGTATTCGGCCGAGGGCTATGCGCGGCTCCGGGCGTACTCCCGCGAGCTGAGTGCCCTCCGGCAGCGCCTCGACCAGCCGCTTCCCGATCTGGTGGCCGACATCGAGCGCACCGTGGGGCTGGACGTGGAGGTGGCCGTCCGCGGCTGGCACGCGGGCGACGCGGGGCTGGCCCGCGGTCACCTGGACGCGCTCGGCGATGTGGCCGCCCGCTATTCGGGTGAGACCGAGGGCGGCACCCTGGCCGGTTTCCTGGCTTTCCTGGCCGCGGCCGAGGAGGAGGAACGCGGCCTCGAACCGGGGCAGGTCGACGTGGTCGAGGGCGCGGTGCAGATCTTGACCGCGCACGCCGCCAAGGGCCTGGAGTGGGACGTCGTGGCGGTGGCCGGCCTGAGCACCGGGGTGTGGCCGGGCCTGGTCCGCAACTCCGACCACTACCTGATGGGCCTGGGGGTGCTGCCGTTCCCGCTGCGCGGCGACTCGTCCGGTCTGCCCGTGCTGGACCTGTCGGCGGCGCGGGACCAGAAGGACGTGCTGGCCGCGGTCAACGCGTTCGGCCGCGACTGGCGGGAGCACGACGAGCGCGAGGAGCGCCGCCTGGCCTACGTGGCGGTCACCCGGCCGCGGCGGCTGCTGCTCTGCTCCGGCTACTGGTGGGGTGACGGGGTGAAGCGGCCGCGCGGCCCGTCGGTGTTCCTGGAGGAGGTCCGCACCGCCTGTGACGACGGCGCCGGCGTGGTCGACGTCTGGACGCCCGAGCCGGCGCCCGGGGCGGCCAACCCGTCGTCCGAGGTGGTGGCGTCGGCCGAGTGGCCGCAGGATCCCCTCGGCGTACGCCGTCCGGCGATGGCGGCCGCCGCCGACCTGATCCGCCGCATGATCGCCCAGCCGACCCCCGACGCGGCCGCCGCCTTCGCCGACCTGATCGAGCAGGAGCCCGAGGTCGCCGCGCGGGCGGGCCTGGCCGCCGACCTGGCCGGCGTCGCCGAAGGCACCGATCTGGCCGGCCTCGCCGAGGGCGCCGATCCCGATCTCGCGCGCTGGCGCAAGGAGGCGGCCCTGCTGCTGGCCGAGCGCGAGGAGCGGGCCCGGCGCGACGGCCCGCTCGAGGTCGCGCTGCCCGGGCACCTCTCGGTCTCCCAGCTGGTCGTGCTGCGCCGCGATCCGCAGGCCCTGGCCCGGACGCTGCGGCGCCCGCTGCCCCAACGGCCGACCCCGCACGCCCGCCGGGGCACCGCCTTCCACGCCTGGCTGGAGCAGCGGTTCGGCTCGGCCCGGCTGATCGACGTCGACGAGCTGCCCGGCGCGGCCGACGACGACGCGGCCGGCGACGAGGAACTGGCCGCGCTGCAGGAGGCGTTCCTGACCGGTGAGTGGGCCGACCGCACCCCGGTCGAGGTCGAGGTGCCGTTCGCGACGACGATCGCCGGCGTGGTCGTGCGGGGGCGGATGGACGCCGTCTTCGCCGAGCCGGGCAACCGCTTCGACGTGATCGACTGGAAGACCGGGCGACGGCCGTCCGGGCTCGACGCGGAGGCGGCCGCGGTGCAGCTGGCCGCCTATCGCGTGGCCTGGGCGGCGCTGGCCGGGGTGCCGGTCAACCGGGTCCGGGCCGGCTTCCACTACGTGCGCGAGCAGGTCACCGTGCGCCCGGTCGACCTGCTCGACGCGGCGGAGCTCACGGCGTTGATGGAACAGGTCCCCGAGGGGTGACTCAGGCGGCGCCGGCCGCCGCCAGCAGGTGCAGCAGGGCTCCCGCGTACGCCTCCTCGGCCGTGGCCCCGTCGAATGTCCGGCTCTCGCCGAGCAACTCGACGTCCACGGCGTACCCGGAGAGCGGGCGCCGCAGCGCCCGGAACGTGCCTCCGAGGAACTCGCGCAACTGGTCTTCGCGGGGCAGCCAGAGGGTCTCGTCGAGCTCCACATCGTCGAGCGCCCACTCGGTCGTGCCGTTGAAACCGATCACCCGCCCCTCGGGCATCGTGTGGACCTCGATGGTCATGTTGCTCAGCACGAACACCTCGTCGTCGAGGTCGCGGTCGGGGATCGCGAAGCGGTCTCCAGGCCCCGGTTTCCACTCGAGTCCCGCCTGTTTGAGCTGCCGGGCAAGTTGTACGCCGATCACTGGCCAGCCTTCCTGAACGTGCTACGCTCCCGAGCGTTGTCAGTTTGGTTCCCAAGTACTTAGGAGCGCCTGTGGGGAATTCTGCCCCAGGCGCTCTTTGTCGTAACCCGGGTTTCTCCGGTACGGGCGATCAGTACGGCGACACGAGACCGCGAATTGCGGCTCTTATTATCTCGTTCCCGTCCATAATGGCCGGGAACGATCGACCGTCGAGGAGACGAGCATGGTTACCGGCGTTGTGAAGTGGTTCAACGCGGACAAGGGCTTCGGGTTCATCACCCCTGACGACGGCGGCGCCGACGTCTTCGCCCACTTCTCCGCGATTCAGATGTCGGGCTACCGCAGCCTGGAGGAGAATCAGCGGGTCGAGTTCGAGGTCACCCAGGGCCAGAAGGGTCCGCAGGCCGCGAACATCCGCGCTGTCTGAAGTAACTGGTCACCGGCTCCGGACCCTCGGGGACGGAGCCGGTACGGCCTGATTCACATCGCGGCGGCTGCCTCGGGCAGCGGCGCCGTACCGCCCAGATGGGCGGGGAGCCACCAGCGGTCCTCGGGACCGGCGGGCTTGTCGGGGTACGCGCGTTGCACCGCGTCCAGCAGCCCTTGGATGCGCTCGCGCAGAACGACCGAGATCGCGTCGGGCGAGACCCCCTTGGGCATCTCGACCGCTTGCCCGATCTTGATGAGCACCGGCACGTGACGTTTGGTCAGTTCTTTCGGGTGCCCCTTGGTCCAGAGCCGGTGCGGGCCCCAGACGGCCATCGGGATGAGCGGCACCTTCGCCGAGCGGGCGAGGCGCACCGCCCCCGACTTGATCTCCTTGACGGTGAACGACTCGCTGATCGTCGCCTCCGGGAAGACGCCGACCACCTCGCCGCCCTTGAGCGCGGCCGCGGCCTGCCGGAACGAGCCGGCCCCGTTGTCCCGGTCGACGCTGATGTGCCGCATGCCGCGCATGAGCGGCCCGCTGATCTTGTTGTCGAAGACCGACTGCTTGGCCATGAACCGGACCAGGCGCTTGGCCGGCTGGGCACCGAATCCGCAGAAGATGAAGTCGAGGTAGCTGGAGTGGTTACTGGCCAGCACCGCCCCGCCGGTCTCGGGGATGTGCTCGGCGCCGTCCACCTGAACCTTCAGGTCGAGCACCCGGAACATCGTCTTGGCGAAGGCGATGACCGGGGGATACACGAGTTCCATGGAGTGACGGTAGCCGAACGCCCTGAACAGGGACCGAAACGGGTGCAACCGACGGCCGGGTTGCCGCGTCTTTAGTTTTGACGCCACTTCACGGAAGGCACATCCACCATGCGGAGCACACCCGGCAGCCGGGAGCTCGGTTTCGTTCTCGCCGTCGCCCTGGCCGGCCTCGCGCTGGTTCTCGCGGTCGCCTTCACGCCGTGGTATTCGGCGTCGGGCGATGCCGCGGCCGCCCCGGTCGAGGTTCCGGCGGCCACCGCCACGCCGGTGCTGTGAGGCAATAGCACCCCGGGTGGTGTTCACTGGGGTTCATGACCGAGCCCACCCAGCAGACGTTTCCCTGGCAGCGGCCGGGCGGGACATGGGGTTCCGGCACGGTCACCGCCGGTGGCATGCCTCCGCTCGCCCCGCCGCCCCCGCCCGCCCCACCCCAGCCGCCACCGGACGGCCCGGCCCGCCGTCGCCGGCAGATGATGATCTTCGGCTGGCTGGCCGGCGGCATTCTGGCCCTCGGTCTGACGATCCTGCTGGTAGTGGCCCTGTCGACCGACGGCGCGCCGTTTCGCGGCCAGGCCGAGGCGCCGAAGGACGTACGCCCGCCGCTCGCCCAGGCCTGCCCGGCGCCGACCGGTTCGGCCGCCCCGGCCCCGAGCGCGGCCTCGCTGCCGCCGGAGACCGGCCCGCGCACGGTCGACCAGGCGGCCGGCATCTCCTACCGGGCGTACGGCGCGCCCTGGGTGCCGTGGACCGAGGAGTGGAACGCCGGGTCGCTCCAGGTGCCGTACCGGGTGGGGCAGCACTTCGTGACCGAGGTGTACAGCGGCGGGACGTACCACGCGTCGATCCTGTCGGCCGCGGTGCCGGCCGCCGACAACGACGCGGTGACGCTCGACCTGTCCTGCGTGGGCCGGCAGGTGGCGGCCGACGTGCGGGCGTCCTACTACCCGCAGCCCAACACCCTCGACGAGCTCCGGGACGGTCTGACCACGCTCGGCGGGCGGCCGGCCTACGTCAACGAGTTCCGGCTGCACTTTCACGCCGACGGGCTGACCGCCACCTCCGAGCTCTCGGCGGTGGCGGTCATCGACGTCGGCAAGCCGACCGCGGCGGTCCTGTACGTCTCCATCCCCAGCACCCACAAGCAGTGGGACTACGCGGTGGAAGACGTGTTGAACTCGGTCAGGCCGCTGTAGAAGTCACTGGGTGAGGCCCCATCGCTTGCGGAGCGAGGTGTCGGCCCAGCTGAAGAGCACGTCGATCAGGATGCCGAGGATCAGCACCACGATGATGTAGCTGATCACCAGGGTCGAGTCGAAGAGGTCCTGGGCGTTCTGGATCCGGACGCCGATGCTCACCGTGCCGGGCACGATGACCAGCAGCTCACCGGCCATCAGGCTGCGCCACGAGAACGCCCAGCCCTGCTTGAGCCCGGAGACGAACGACGGCAGCGAGGCCGGCAGCACGAGGTGGCGGTACTTGGCCCAGCCCCGCATGCCCATCACCTGGCCGACCCGCAGCCAGGTGCGCGGGATGTAGTCGATGCCGCTGATCAGGCCGTTGGCGACCGACGGCGCGGCACCGAGGATCACCACGAAGTAGATCGCCCGCTCGTCGAGCTGGAACAGCAGGATCGCGAGCGGGAACCAGAGCACCGACGGCATCGTCTGCAGGCCGGTGATCAGCGAGCCGATCGCCGACCGCAGCGGGGCGAACGTCGCGACCAGGGAGCCGAGCACCGTGCCGATGATCACGGCCAGCGCGAACCCGAAGACCGCCCGGGTCATGGTCAGGCGTACGCCGTCCCAGAAGTCGGCCGTCTTGACCAGGCCGCCCAGGTCTTTGAAGACCGGTCCGGGCCCGGGCAGGATGTATGACGGTTTCCAGCCGGAGAGCGCGATCAGCTCCCAGACGAGCAGCACGATCGCGATGGCCAGCAGCTTGGGCCACGCCGCGCTCCAGACCCGGCGGCCGCGGGCGCCGTTGGTCGGCGGTGCCCCGAGTTCGAGCTGGTCGAGCCCGGAGACCTCGTTGGCCGGGCCGGCGGTCGTGAGTTCAGTTGGCATGGCGGGCGACCTCCGCGCGGAGACGGTCGGTGATCTCGGCGGCCTGGCCGGACACCTCGGGCGAGTCGATGCGGCGCGGGCGCGGGTGCTTGACCTCGAAGTCCTCGATGACCCGGCCCGGCCGGCTGCTGAGCAGGATCACCCGGTCGCCGAGCCGCACCGCCTCGCGCACGTTGTGGGTCACGAACAGCACGGTCAGTTCGCGCTCCCGCCAGATCCGCTCGAGCTCGTCGTGCAGGATGTCGCGGGTCATCGCGTCCAGGGCGCCGAACGGCTCGTCCATGAGCAGCACGTCGGCGTCCTGGGCGAGGGCCCGGGCCAGGGCCACCCGCTGCCGCATGCCGCCCGAGAGCTCGTGCGGCCGCTTGTCGGCGAAGCCGCCGAGGCGTACGAGATCGAGCAGTTCCGACGCCCGCCGGCGGCGGTCCGCCTTGCTCGCCCCGCGCAGCCGCATCGGCAGCTCCACGTTGGCCGCCACCGGGAGCCAGGGGAACAGGGCGGCCTCCTGGAACATCATCGAGACGAGTGCACGGCCCGGGGCCTCCCGGTGCTGGCCGCCGATGTCCAGGGTGCCGCCGCTGATCTCGTCCAGTCCGGCGACCAGCGAGAGCAGGGTGCTCTTGCCGCAGCCGGACGCGCCGAGCAGGCAGACGAACTCGCCCTTGCGCACGCTCAGCGAGACCCCGTCGAGCGCGAGCAGGGAGTTCGGGCCCGTTCCGTAGCGCTTGGAGACGCTGTCGAGCCGGACGACGTCGACCAGCTCGCGATCCTCGACGATGGTCATGAGTGCTACTCCTCGGTCGGTCAGGAGGCCGGAGCCGCGTCGCTGACCGCCGGCTTGCCACCGGCGGCGAGCAGGCTGTTCAGCGGGGCCAAGTCGTAGATGCCCTTGAGGTCGACCGACTTGAGCAGGCCGACCGCCTCGGCGTGCTGGGCGCCGGTGTAGAGCGACGACGCGATCGGGTCGTTGGTGAAGGTCAGGTCGGTGAACGCGGCCTGGAGCACGTCGTCCTTGAGCGGCTTGCCGGAGAGCGAGGCGAGCTGGGCGTTGGCCGCGGCCTGGGCGTCGGCCTTGTTGCTCGCGATGTAGTCGATCGACTTGAGCTGGCCCTGGAGCAGCTTCTTCACCGTGTCGGGGTACTTCTTCAGGAACGTCTGGGTGACGACCAGTTGGGTCGTGACGAACTGGCCCTGCGGCCACAGCGTCTTCTCGTCGACCAGGACCTTGCCCTTGGACTGGAGCACCAGCTGGCTCAGGTAGGGCTGGGGCACCCACGCGCCGGCGATGCTGCCCTGGGCGAAGGACTGGAGCATGGCCGAGTTCGCCTGCGGCACGATCGAGACGTCGCCGCCGCCCTGGGTGTCGGTGGTGAGTCCCTGGTCCTTGAGCCAGGAGCGCAGCGCCACGTCCTGGGTGTTGCCGAGCTGCGGGGTGGCGACCTTCTTGCCCTTGAGGTCCTGGACACCGGCGACGCTCGGCTGGACGACCAGGGCCGCGCCGCCCGAGGTGCTGCCGGCGATGATCTTCAGGCCGGTGCCGTGGGTCTGGGCCCAGCCGGTGATGGCGGGGTTGGGGCCCATGTAGGTGGCGTCGACCGCGCCGGAGAGCAGAGCGGTCAGCGCGTCGCCACCGGCGTTGAAGGTCTTGGTCTCGAGCTTGGTGCTGCCCAGCGCGTCCTGATAGAAGCCCTTGTTGACGCCGACCAGGGCGGGGGCGTGGGTGATGTTGGGGAAGTAGCCGAGCCGGATCGTCGAGGCGTCGCCACCGGCCGACGCCTTGTCGTCGTCCTTGCCGCAGGCGGCGAGGGCGGTCGTGGCCAGCAGTGCGGCGGCGGCAAGGGCAAGCGCGCGTATGCGGCGGGAGCTCATGCTCTCTCTCCTAGTTCTAGGGCGGCCAGAGTGGTGTGGTCGACAACGCCCTCGATGGCTTCCTCGACCGCGAGCCACACGTCACGCAGGCCGGTCGCGGCCCCGTGGTAACTCGTGGTGGTGATGGGCAGACCGCGTACGGTGGCCAGCGCCCCGCCGACCGCGCGGACGATGTCGCCGATGGTGATCTCACTGGCCGGACGGGCCAGCACGTAACCGCCGTCGACCCCGCGGTGGCTGTGCAGCAGCCCGACGCGGCGCAGGTCGAGCAGGATGCCCTGCAGGAAGCTGAGCGGGATCTCCTGGGCGGCGGCCAGCTCGGCCGCCTTGACCAGGCGCTGCCCGGAGGCCGCGACGGCCAGCATGGCCCGGACGGCGTAGTCGGTGCGCGCGGAGACGTACACGAATCCCTGCCCCCATCCCGCCCGTGGCGATCAAACTCTGCTTTGTCTACCTGTTGGATGGGAATACTGGACGATGTAGGGTTTCGGCGTCAAGGCCGATCCGGATGGCGGGACAGGCCGGGGCCCGGGCAGCGCGCTAGGGTCAGCCTGTGGCGCGCACAATCAAGATCCCCGCGACGAAGTACCCGGTCGAGCGGTTCACCCTGGACAACGGCCTCCGAGTGGTCCTGACCCCCGATCGCAGCGCGCCGGTGGTCGGCGTCGCCGTGGTCTACGACGTCGGCATCCGCTCCGAGCCCCAGGGCCGCACCGGCTTCGCCCACCTCTTCGAGCACCTGATGTTCCAGGGCTCGGAAAACCTGGAGAAGCTGGCGCACTTCCGGCACGTGCAGGGCGCGGGCGGCACCTTCAACGGGTCGACCCACCTCGACTACACCGACTACTTCGAGGTGCTGCCGTCGGGCGCCCTCGAGCGGGCGCTCTTCCTCGAGGCCGACCGCATGCGCGGCCCCCGGCTCACCGAGGAGAACCTGCGCAACCAGGTCGACGTGGTCAAGGAGGAGATCCGGGTCAACGTCCTCAACCGGCCGTACGGCGGCTTTCCCTGGCTCAAGCTGCCCCCGGTGATGTTCGAGACGTTCCCCAACGCGCACGACGGCTACGGCTCGTTCGCCGACCTCGAGAGCGCCACGGTCCAGGACGCGCAGGACTTCTTCGACCACTACTACGCGTGCGGCAACGCGACGCTGGCGGTGGCGGGCGACTTCGACGTGGCCGCGGCGACCGAGATGATCAGGCGGCACTTCGCCGACGTACCGGCGCGGCCGGCCCCGAAGCGCCCGGACTTCGACGAGGCGGGCCTGACCGCCGAGCGCCGCGAGGTCTACACCGACCACCTCGCGCCACTGCCCGCGATCGCCGGCGGCTGGCGGGTGCCCGACCCGATCGGCGACTTCACGGCGTACCTGCCTTTTGTGGTGCTGGCCGAGGTGCTCACCGACGGCGACGCCTCCCGGCTGGTCGAGCGTCTGGTGCAGCGCGACCGCACGGTCACCAGCATCGGCGGCTACATCGGCTTCATGGGCGACGAGTTCCAGGTGCGCAACCCGACCGCGCTGCTGCTGCAGGCGTTCCTGCCGCCCGGCGGCGACGCGGTCAAGGTGCTGCGCACGATCGACGAGGAGCTCGACCGGCTCGCCACCGACGGCCTGGCCGCCGGTGAGCTCGAGCGCACCCAGGCGCGCATCGCCACCCACCTGCTGCGGGACACCGACGCGGTGCTCGGCCGGGCGCTCCCGATGGCCGTGCTCGAACTGCAGCGCGGCCGCCCCGAGCTGCTCAACGAACTGCCCAAGCTGATCGGTGAGGTGACCGAGGCGCAGATCACCGTGGCCGCGGCCGCCCTGCGCCCCGAAAATCGCGCCACCGTCGAGGTCGTCCCCGGAGCCGCCGCATGACCAGGAACCTGCCCGACCTCGTGCCCGACGCCAAGCTCAAGCTGCCCAAAGAGGCCGAGCGCACGCTGCCGTCCGGACTGACCGTGATCGCCATCCGGCGCCCGGCGGTGCCGCTGGTCGAGCTGCGCCTGCGGGTGCCGTTCGGCCGGGCCCCGCTGCCCCGGGCCACCCTGCTGTCCCAGGCCCTGTTCACCGGCACCGGCACCATGTCGAGCGTGCAGATCGCGGCCGAGCTGCAGGCGGTCGGCGGCGGCCTGTCGGCCGGGCTCGACCCCGACCGGCTGTTCGTCACCGGCAACGCGCTGGCCGGCGGCCTCGACCGGATGCTCGAGATCCTCGCCTCGGTGCTGACCGATCCGGCCTATCCCAACGAGGAGGTGGCGACCGAGCGCGAGCGCCTGGTCGACCACATCCAGGTCGCCCAGAGCCAGCCCGCCCACCTGGCCCGCGAGGCCCTGCTCAAGCGCATGTACGGCCGCCACCCGTACGCGGTGCAGACCCCGGAGCCCGAGCAGGTCCGCGGCGTACGCCCCGGTCAGCTGCGCTCGCTGCACGCCGACCGGGTGCGGCCCGACGGCTCGGTGCTGGTGCTGGTCGGCGACCTCAACCCGGAGAAGGCGATCGACGCGGCCGCGAAGGCGCTCGGCAGCTGGACCGGCCCCGGCCGGGACGGCGACGTGCCGCCCACCCCGGAGCTCGAACCGGGCCCGCTGCTGCTGGTCGACCGGCCCGGCTCGGTGCAGTCCTCGTTGCGGATGGCGCTGCCCGCGGTGCCCCGCACCCACCCCGACTACGCGGCGCTCCAGCTGGCCAACCTGGTCTTCGGCGGCTACTTCTCGTCCCGCTGGGTCGAGAACATCCGCGAGGACAAGGGCTACACCTACGGTCCGCACTCCTCGATCGAGCACTTCCTGGCCGGCTCGGCCCTGCTGGTCTCGGCCGAGGTCGCGACCGAGGTGACCGGCCCGTCCCTGCTCGAGACCCGGTACGAACTGGGCCGCATCGCGAGCCTCCCGCCGGGCGAGGACGAGCTCGAGCAGGCCCGGCGCTACGCCCTGGGCACGCTGCGGCTCGGCATGTCGACCCAGGCCGGCCTGGCCGGCCTGGCGAGCATGTACGCGAGCTTCGGCCTGCGCCTCGACCACCTGCGCGAGCACTCGGCGTCCCTGGCCGCGGCCACCCGCGAACAGGTCGCCGAGGCGGCGGCACATTACCTGGCCCCGGCCCGGGCGATCACCGTGGTGCTGGGTGACGCCGCCAAGGTCGAGGCCCCCCTGGCCGCGTTGGTGCCGGTGGAGCGTGGCGGCGAGGAAGCGTGAGCGAGCAGGAGCAGCCTGACCTGGGCGAGCAGCCCGGCCTGCCGCCGCTCGCCCGCAGCGCCCTCGACCGGTCGGCCCTGCGCCGCCGTGACGACGCGTGGCTGGCCAAGGCCTGGGACGAGGGTGTCGTGCTCGTGGTCGACCTGGCCCAGGGCGGCCGGGCGCTGGTCACCGACCGGGCCGACGGCAGTGCCGCGCTGGTGCTGGTGCCGTCGGCCGAGGCGCCGGAGGGCGACCACTGGTTCCTCGGGATCGACCCGTCGGGCCTTCCGGTGTGGACCATCGACGCCCCGTTGCCGTCGCTCGACGGCGCGCGGGCGGTCACCCTGCGAGACATCGGGCACCTGCTCGACGACCGCGACGCCGGGCTGTTCACGGCCGCCGCGGCCCTCGACAACTGGCACGCCAGTCACAAGTTCTCGCCGCGTACCGGCCTGCCGACCGAGGCCGTCGAGGCCGGCTGGGCCCGGCGCGACACCGAGGGCAACATGATGTGGCCCCGCACCGACCCGGCCATGATCGTGCTCGTGCACGACGGGGTGGCCGGTCCGGAGGGGCGCTGCCTGCTCGGGCACAACGCGGGCTGGCCGGCCGGCCCCGACGGCGTGCGCCGGTTCTCCTGCCTGGCCGGGTACGTCGAGCCCGGCGAGTCGGCCGAGGCGTCGGTGATCCGCGAGGTCGGCGAGGAGGTCGGCATCGCGCTGCGCTCGCTGCACTACGCGGGCAGCCAGTCCTGGCCCTATCCGGGCTCGCTGATGCTCGGGTTCCACGCGGTGGCCGATCGTGATCAGCCGTTCCGGCTCGACCCGGAGGAGATCGACGAGGCCCGGTGGTTCACCCGCGATGACGTGGCCCGGATGATCGCGGGCGACTTCGTCGATCCGGAGTCCGGCCGCCCGTCCAGCCTGCCGATGCGAGCTTCTATCGCGTTTTACCTCATTGAACGTTGGTTGCGCGGTTTGCCCGCGTAACGTACCCAACCCGGTCTAAGCGGAGAAGTTTTCTTCTTCTGCGGTAACCTTCCCGCGTTCTCAGACCGTCTCGAACTACAAAGACCGAGAGGTGGATTCGATGACGCAGGTTGAAGCGCCCGCATGGACCCCCATGACGGACGACGAGCGTGCCACGTTCGATCGGGATGGCATCCTCGTCGTTCCGGGCGTGCTCAGTGAGAGTGAGATCGAGGTCGGGCGCAACGCGATCCAGGCCGCATACGAGCGGGCGCAGGAGCCCGGTGGCCACGGCCTGAACGCGACGGGTGCCCTGCACCAGCTGTCCGCGATCACCTCAGTCCCTGAGCTGGCCTACTTGATCGACCACCCGACCGCGTTCAAGTACATCTGGTCGCTGCTCGGGTGGAACACGCACATCTACCACTCCCACGTGGACGTGCACCCGCAGATCCACGAGAAGCAGAAGGACTGGTGGCACTGGCACCAGGACGGTGGCCGTCAGAACCGGGAGATCGAGACCGACCCGCGCCCGATGTTCTCCGTGAAGCTGGCCTACTGGTTCTCCGACGTGAGCGAGACCGGCCGCGGCAACTTCACCGTGATCCCGGGCAGCCACAAGGCCAACTGGCTTCCGGGCCCGCCGAGCCGGGGCGTTCCGTGGCCGGCGCCCGAGGGTGCGACCCAGATCACCGCCAACCCGGGCGACCTGGTCGTCTTCGACCGGCGCATCTGGCACGCGCGTTCCGACAACTACTCGGCGATCACCCGCATGGGCGCGTTCTTCGGTTACACGTACCGCTGGATCGCCGGCCGTGACGACGTGGCGCACCTGCCGCAGGAGCCGTGGTTCCAGGGGCTCAACGACGTGCAGAAGCAGCTGCTCGGTCACTGCCCGAAGGGCGACGGCACCGGCGACCACGCCTGGGGCCACTACCCGGAGACGACGCCGCTCTACGGCGCTCTCAAGGAGCGGGGCCTGCTCGACTCCAGCATTCCGGCTCTGATCCCCTGAGACCGCGCATCCGGTTAGAGTCCGGATGTGGGTCAAATAGGGCAATTAGCGACAGCGGCGACCGCGGCGGGCCGACTCGTCCTCGAGGCACTCGAGAGCGAGCACCCGGCGCGGTCGCTGTCTCGTCTCAGCGACTCGCCGCGCGCCATCCGGCTGCTGCGGGAACTGTTCATCGTCGCGGTGCGCCGCACCTTCGTCGGGCGTGATCCGCGGGCGGCCACCCGATATGTCAACGATCTGCTGGCGTACCAGTCACTGCCGACCGGCGGCGAGGTCGCCCGCCAGGCCGAGGCACTGATCCGCTCGGCGACCGGCGAGCCCGAACTCGCGCACGGCATCTCGGACGTGCGCCGCTTCGAACTGATCTGCTACGTCGTCGGCGACCTGGGGCGGTCCGGCGTCGACGCGGTCGCGCTGATCGACCAGGCGGAACGGCGGGTGGCCCGGTTCGACCGGCCTCGCAACCGCACGATCGGCCGGCGGTCGGTATGAGCAAGCCCAAGCGGCGGCCGGCCAACCAGGGCCGGCACGCCGATCCGGCGCGGCTCCGGCGGCCGAACGAGGGCCCCCGCGACCCGGCGGCCCCCTCGGCCGGCCCGGACCATCCGCCCTGGACCAACGCGGGAGACTATCTGCGGGCGGCGGCCGGCGACGAGGCGCCGGCCCGATTCGGTACGCCGTCGGGCCCGGTCGACGACTACGCCCGCCGGGTCTGGCACAACGCGTTCGGCCTGGCCGTCCGCCGCCGGTTCGAGCCCGGCAGCCCGCTGGCCGAAATCAGTCGCACGGTCGCGACCGCGGTCCACGTGCACGAGGTGGCGGCGCTACCCGCGATCGACGCCGAGATGCTGGTGCGGGCCGAACTGGGCGAGACCGTTCCGGTCGGCGAACTCGACCCGGCCGTGCTGGTCGGCGTCCACCTGCTGCTCTTCGCCTCGCTCGCCGACGAACTGGCGCTCGGCGACGACGAGCTCGACGACCTCGTCACCGAGGCCGAACGGCTCGCCGCCGCTCTCGCTGGATGAGCGTCAGGCCGTGATAGCGGCCAGGTGCTCCTTGACCTTGACGATCGACGGGTTGGTCAGCGCCGAGCCGTCCTCGAACTTCAGGGTGGGCACCGTCTGGTTACCACCGTTGACACTCATCACGAACTCGGCCGCGGCCGCGTCCTGCTCGATGTCGACGACGTCGTAGGCGATGCCTTCCCGGTCGAGCTGCGACTTGAGGCGGTGGCAGAAGCCGCACCAGGACGTCGAGTACATGGTCAACATCGGTCGGGATCCCTTCGTACGGGTCACATGGCATTGCGCCGTCCCGCACAACGTCATACCGGGGTGTCATGATTCCCTACCGTGCAGAGTGATGCGGTGCTCGCCGGGCTCGACCCCGAACAGCGGACGGCGGTGACCGCGCCCGCCGGCCCGGTCTGCATCCTGGCTGGCGCGGGCACCGGCAAGACCCGGGCGATCACCCACCGCATCGCCTATCGCACGCTGACCGGCGAGGCGAGCCCGCGGCATTTCCTGGCCGTGACCTTCACCGCGCGGGCGGCGGCCGAGATGCGGGCCCGGCTCAGCGCGCTCGGTGCCGCCGGGGTGCAGGCCCGCACGTTCCACGCCGCCGCGCTGCGCCAGGTGCGCTACTTCGCGCCCCGGCTGCTCGAGGGGCGCGCGATGCCCGAGCTGCTGGAGAGCAAGGCCCGCATGGTGGGGCTGGCCGCCGCCCGGGCCGGGGTGCGGGCCGACCGCGCGGGCGCCCGCGACCTGGCGAGCGAGATCGAGTGGGCCAAGTCGTCGCTGGTCGAGCCGGGCGAATACGCGGTGGCCGCGACCAAGGCGCTGCGCGAGCCGCCGTTCGAGCCGGCCAAGGTGGCCGAGGTCTTTGCCGCCTACGAGACGCTCAAGCGCCGGCAGGGCGTGATCGACTTCGAGGACATGCTGCGCGCCGCGGTGTGGGGCATCGAGGAGCACTCCGACGTGGCCGAGGAGATCCGCGCGCAGTACCGCCACTTCGTGGTCGACGAATACCAGGACGTCAACCCGCTCCAGCAGCGCCTGCTCGACGCCTGGCTGGGCGGCCGCGACGACCTGACCGTGGTCGGCGACGCCAGCCAGACGATCTATTCGTTCACCGGCGCGACCTCCGGCTATCTGATCGACTTCCCGCGCCGGCGGAAAGCGGCGGTGGTGGTGCGGCTGGTCCGCGACTACCGCTCGACCCCGCAGGTGGTCGGCCTGGCCAACGCGGTGATCCGCCAGGCCAAGGGCAGCGAGGCGCGACTGCGGCTCGAACTCGTCGGCCAGCGGCCACCCGGCGCGGAACCGGAACTCAAGATCTTCCCGGACGAGGCGGCCGAGGCGGCGGCGGTGGCCCGGCGCTGCCGCGACCTGATCGCGTCCGGCACCCCGGCGAGCGAGATCGCGGTGCTCTTCCGCATCAACGCGCAGTCCGAGGCGTACGAGGAGGCGCTCGCCGAGGCGCGGGTGCCGGCCGTGGTGCGCGGGGCCGAGCGGTTCTTCGAACGGCCCGAGGTGCGGCAGGCGATGATCGCGCTGCGGGCCGCCGTGCGTTCCACCCCCGGCGAGACCCCGCTGGTGGTTGCGGTGGTCGAGGCGCTCGCGGCGGTCGGCTGGTCGCGCGAGCAGCCGCCGGCCGGCGGCGCCGCCCGCGAGCAGTGGGAGGCGTTGGCGGCGCTGGTCGCGCTGGCCGAGGAGTACGCGAAGGCGCCCACCATAGAACCGATCGGTCAGGCCGGGGCCGTGCAGCGGGACGTCTCGCTCTCGGCGTTCAACGACGAGCTGGCGCGCCGGGCCGAGCAGCAGCACGCCCCGACGGTCGAGGGTGTGACGCTCGCCTCACTGCACTCCGCCAAGGGCCTGGAGTGGGACGCGGTCTTCCTGGTCGGGCTCGCCGACGGGACGCTTCCCACGACGTACGCGAAGACGCCCGCCCAGCTGGAGGAGGAACGCCGCCTGTTGTACGTCGGGGTGACCCGGGCCCGGCAGTGGCTCTGGCTCTCCTACGGTCAGCTGCGGTCGACGGGCGGCCGCGCCCGGCGGCCATGCCGTTTCCTGCCCCAGCTCGAGCGCACGTCGTCGACCGAACGGGCGGGGGACCGGAGTCGGCCGGGTCACAACAACCGGGCCGACCGACGGCGGCCCCAGGTCGCGTTCTGCCGCATCTGCGGGGCCACGCTGCTGGCCGGCGCCGACCGCAAACTGGGCCGCTGCCCGACCTGCCCGTCGGACATGGACGAAGATCTCTACGAGCGTTTCCTGACCTGGCGGCAGCGCACCGCGGCCGGGCTCAAAGTCCCTGCGTACGTTGTCTTCACCGACGCGACCCTGGTCGCGCTGGCCGAGCGCCGGCCGAGCGGCCCGCCGGAGCTGCTGGCGATCGCCGGAATCGGCCCCCGCAAACTCGGTCAGTACGGCGACGCGGTGTTCGCTCTGGTGGCCGGAGCGAGCCCGGATGATCTTGCTCCCGACCCCGCTCAGAAAAACTTTGAAAACTAGTCCGTAATTCGTTTGCCCTCGCTTGCGAGGCAGGAATAGCCTCAGAGCACACCTCAGCGAGCAGCTGTTCGCGGGGCAAAACAACGAGTGCAAGGCATATGGAGGAGGTGGCAACGATGGAGACCAACAAGCTGACGCGACCGTCGGTGCTGCTGCCTGCTGCCTGCGCTCCGTCCACCCTGACGCCCGCCGCCGCTGCCCCCGTGGCAACTCCGGTATTGGCGGAAGCGTGGGCTCCGATTTCGCGGGTGCACCAGGTCCAGACCCAGGCCGAGCTGGCTCTGGCCGACGGTCGCACCAACGGGATCAATGGCACCACCGGGTTCATGGGTCTCGGCGGCTCCAGCAAGCGGTACGTCGATGAGCGCGGGATCCCGCCTCGAGGAAGGCCGGTCTGATCACCAGACCACCGGCTCACCTTGAGGCCGCGGAACCCGATAACCGGGATCCGCGGCCTATTTCTTTGCCGGCTTACCGCCGGTGCACGACCGGTAAGGCGATCCAGAAGATCGAAGAGAAGAGAGAGGTGACCGGGCTTTATGAGTCTGGCGCTGGCCCCGATCGACGTGAACGTCGAGATCGAGGCAAACCTGCCCTGTCGGAAGTTCGACCCGGACCTGTGGTTCTCGGACTCCCCGGCTCAGCTGGAACTGGCGAAGTCGCTCTGCGGGGACTGCCCGCTGCGCGTCGAATGCCTGGCCGGCGCGGCCGAGCGGAACGAGCCCTGGGGTGTCTGGGGAGGCGAGATCTTCGAGCGTGGCGCTGTGGTCCCGCGTAAGCGGCCCCGCGGTCGTCCCCGCAAGGCTGATGTGGCCCGCGACGCGGAACTCGCGGTCGAGGTCGAGGAGCGGCTGGCCCGCGACGGCGTCGACTCCCGCAACGCGGTCCGACTGGCGGCCTGAGAAGCAATGACCACCACCCTGATCCATCCCGACGTCCGAAAGCCGAGTAGCGAAATGACCCCGAACGGAGCCACGAAGGTGAAACTTCTCCACGAAGCGTTGTCCCGGGCCCGAATGCGTCGGCCTCAGAGTGACCGCACATCTGAGGCGTACCGTCCCGCTCGTCGAGTAGCCCTGGAAGCCCGTGCGCGGGCCTCCCGTGAACTCGGTGGTGGGCGCTACTGATCGACCCCTGACCGGCCGAAACCAGGAGAGAACGAGAAGAGCCCGACCGCCTCGCCGGCGGCGGGCTCTTCCGCATGTCAGGCGTTCGAGAGGAAGACGCGGGCGGCGGCGGCCAGACGGCCGGGGTCCTCGACATGGCACATTTCGCGGGCCGAGTGCATCGACAGCAGCGGGGTGCCGACGTCCAGGGTCGGGATGCCGAGCCGGGTCGCCGTGATCGGGCCGATCGTCGAGCCGCACGGCACCGCGTTGTTGGAGACGAACTCCTGGTAAGGCACGCCCGCGACGGCGCAGGTGCGGGCCCACAGCGCGGCGCCCGCGCCGTCGGTGGTGTAGCGCTGGTTCGCGTTGATCTTCAGCAGCGGGCCGCCGCCGGGCACCGGATGGTTGGCCGGGTCGTGGCGGTCGTCCCGGTAGGGGTGGATCGCATGCCCGGCGTCCGAAGACAGGCACCACGAGCCGGCGACGGCGCGGGCGAGATCGCCGCGGTCGCCGCCGAGCGCGGCCGAGACGCGTTCGAGCACGTCGGCGAGGAACGGGCCGGCCGCGCCGGAACGGCTCTCCGACCCCACCTCCTCGTGGTCGAAGGCGGCCAGGACCGCGATCGAGCCGGCCGGCTCGGCGGCGAGCAGACCGGCCAGCCCGGCGTGCACCGAAGAGAGGTTGTCGAGACGGGCCGAGGCGAACAACGACTCGTCGGCACCGAACCGGGCCGGGGCCGCGGCGTCGACCGTCACCATGTCGTACCCGCCGACCTGCTCCGGGTCGATGCCGGCCAGCTTCGCCAGATGGCCGACCAGATCGCCGTCCCCCGGGCCGCCGACCCCGAAGACCGGCTGCACGTCACGCTGGCGGTCGGGCGCGAACGACGTGTTCAGGTCGCGGTCGAGGTGGATGGCGAGGTGCGGGATGCGGGCGTACGGGCCGGTGCGGATCAGGTGGGTCGTGCCGTCCAGGGCGACCAGGCGGCCCGCGAACTCCAGCTCGCGGTCGAACCAGGAGGAGATGATCGGACCGCCGTACACCTCGACGCCGGCCGACAGCCAACCGAAAGCGGACAGCGTCGGCCTGGGTTTGAGTTTGAAACCGGGCGAGTCGGTGTGCGCCCCGACGACGCGGAACGGGGTCGTCGCCCCGGCGTCCGGCGGCAGCGCGAACGCGATCACCGAGCCCTCGCGCACCACGACCAGCCGTGCGCCGGGCCGGACGGCCCCCCGCCAGTCGGCGGTCTCGTCGAGCGGAACATAACCCGCCTCGCCGAGCCGGCGGGCCGCCTCGGCCGCCGCGTGGTACGAACTGGGCGATGCGGTGACGAAGGCGGCCAGGTCATCGATGTGGGAGGGCGCGTCCATTCCCTCATCGAATCATGAAAAGCGGTTGCCTATCCGACCGGTGCGAAGCCCGGCAGCCACTCCTCGAGGATCGAACGGTAGGGCGCCTCGGCCTCCAGCTGACACAGCACCCCGATCGAGCCGAGCGTGACCCGGTGGATCAGCAGGTAGGACGGCGGCAGGTTGAGCTTGCGGCTGAGCTGGTAGGCCGGGGACCTGGGATTGCTCAGGCGGGTCGCCTCGCCGCGCAGCCAGGCCCGGCTGAACCGGAACTCGTCGACCGCCACCGGCTCGATCATCGGGCGCAGGAACGCCAGCACCGCCTCGGCGTCGATCTCGGCGTCGGCGGCGATGAAACCCTCGTCACGCAGGCCGTCGACGACCCCCTGGGCGTCGCCGTCGAGCGCCAGCCGCACCAGCCGGCCGACCGGCTCGGGATGGCCGCCGGGCAGCCGGGCCACCGCGCCGAAGTCGATCACACCGAGCCGGCCGTCGGGCAGCATGCGGAAATTGCCCGGATGCGGGTCGGCGTGCAGCAGCCCGGCCCGGGCCGGGGCGGAGAAGTGCAGAAGAGCCATCAGGCGGCCGGCCTCGTCGCGCTCCTCGACCGTGCCATCGGAGATCACCTTGGCCAGCGGGGTGCCCTCGACCCACTCGGTGACCAGCACTCGGGGCGCCTGGGCGATCACCTTGGGCACGAAGATCTCCTCGTCGCCCTCGTACGCCGTGGCGAAGGCCCGCTGGGTCTCGGCCTCCATCGCGTAGTCGAGCTCCTCGGTGATCCGCTCGCGCAACTCGGCCAGCAGCGGCTTCACGTCGATGCCGGGCTGGATGATCTTGAACATGCCGGCCAGCCGGCCCAGCTGCTTGAGATCGCCGAGCAGGGCCTCACCGGCACCCGGATATTGCACCTTGACCGCGACCTGGATCGTCTTGGGCCTGGCGTTCCGGCGGGCCGGCTTCAGCTTCCAGGTCGCGCGGTGCACCTGGCCGATGCTGGCCGCGGCGGCCGGGCTGTCGTCGAACTCACCGAACTTGTCGCGCCAGTCGTCGCCCAACTGCTCGGCGAGCGCCTTGTGCAGGCTGGCCACCGGCATCGGCGGGGCCGCCTCCTGCAGCTTGGTCAGGGCCTGACGGTAAGGCCCGGCCATCTCCTCGGGCAGCGCGGCCTCGAAGACCGACAGGGCCTGGCCGAACTTCATCGCCCCGCCCTTGAGCTGCCCGAGCACACTGAACAGCTGCTCGGCGGTGCGCTGCTGGATGTCGGCGGAGATCACGTCGCTCGCGATGCCCACGGCGCGCTTGCCCAACCCGAGTGCGGTGCGCCCGGCGAAGCCGAGAGGCAGTGCCGCCAGCTTGGCCGTGCGGGCCGCGGCACGGCGCGGTATGTCGCTCACCCGATCATTGTGACCGAAGAATCGGCCATCATCCGCCCGGGTGGGCGGCCTCTGTCCGGTTTGATGGGCGAATGTCCGATCATTGCCCGACGCGATCTGTCCCACGCACGCCGCGAGGTCGGCCCGGTTCCGCCGGGTGGCGCCCCGGCCGAGTGCGCGGGTGGCCGCAGCGGCGTGCGCTGCCGCTGGGGTGGGGCCGGCGCCGAGAGTGGGGCCGGCGGCGAGAGTGGGGCCGGCGGCGAGAGTGGGGCCGGCGGCGAGAGTGGGGCCGGCGGCGAGAGTGGGGCCGGCGGCGAGAGTACGGGTTGTGCCGAGCGGGCAGGCCGGCGCTCGGAGTGCGGGCGGGCACGGCTGGCCGGCCGGGCTGGCACCGGCGGGGTAGGCCGGCACCGGCCGGGGCTGGTCAGCGCTGGCCGCCGGCTCAGCGGTGGGCGGCCGGCTCAGCGGTGGGCGGCCGGGTTGGCGGTTGGCGGTCGGGACAGCGGGGGCGGCCGGCTCAGCGGTGGGCGGTCGGGTTGGCGGTGGGCGGCCGGCTCGGCGGCGTGCAGTCGGGTTGGTGGTTGGCGGGCAAGTCAGTGCCGGGCCGGCGGATCGGCGGTGCAGTGGCAGGCGGGGTGGGGTGTCCAGCGACGGCGGCGGGTGCGGCCGGGGGCGGTGATCTCGACTGTGGCGCCCACGGTCTGGGGACGGCCGCCGTCGAGGTGGGTCAGGGCCTCGGCGGTCGCGAATGCGGTGGCGGCCAGGAGGGTGGCGACCGCGCACGGCTGGATGGCCTCGTGGAGTGGCCGGCGGGGTGGGCTGGGCCAGGCCGGATCGCGGTCCTGCCGATGCAGGTCGAGGCAGCGGAGGCAGGGGCCGCCGAAGGCCGGGACGAACGGGCCGATGACGGGTGTGCCGTCGCGGATGGTGACGGCCAGGTGTGGCACTCCGGGTGGTCCGTCCTGGTCCAGCCGCACGACCAGGGACATGGCGGGGTCGAACTCGGGTGGAGGGTGCGGGCCGGTGCCGTCGGTGGCCGGCGGGAAAGCGGGGTGCAGGCGGGGCATGGCGTTGTCCTGCGCGGAAGGAGGGCGGTCGGCGGGGTCGCGTACGGAAGGGGGGCGTGACCGAGGCGCGGTGATGCGGCGTACGGAAGGGGGGCACGAGCCGGAGGCGGCGCGGAGGACGGCGTCGGAGATCGCCTCCCGCCTGGGCCGGCCAAGGTCGGTTCCGTGCAGCGGGCCGCCCGCCAGTTCGCCCGGGCCGACCGTGCCCGGCACGTCGGCCTGCACCGAGCCGACGCCCGCCTCGGTGAGGGCGACCCCGATCGGCGCGCCCAGCCGGCCCGGCCCGGTCAGGATGACCCGGCAGTTGGACCGGCGGCGCAGGATGTCGGCCGGATGTCTGCCGGTCATGGCCAGCGCGGCCGCCTCGCCGATCAGGCGGCGCCGCGGCTCGTCGGGGACAGCGGTTGGAAGCAGGTCGGCGGCCGGAAGGACCAGGCCGGCCGCCTGCAGGGCCTCGAGCAGGGCTTTCGCCTGGTCGACGGGGGCACCCAGCTCGGCGGCTCGCAGCAGCACGGCCCGCTCGGGGCGGGTGCCGTCGAGCAGGTCGAGGATCTGGGCCGCGCGCGGGTCGGGGAGCTCGATCGACAGCGCCCGGGACGGGTCGGAGCCGAACTGAATCTCGCGTGGGCCGCGCCAGAAGCGGGGGAGGCCGGGGATGAGGATGGGGCGGTTCACGGGTGACACCGTGTCACGGGGGCGCTGCGGAGCGGATCAGTTGTCCACAGGGCAACGAGGCTCGTGACACATGTTGTCCACAGCTCTGACGAAGTTATCCACAGGCTGGGGACGGACCACCAATCACTAAACGTGGTTGAGTCGACACGGATACGGGTTCCCCCGGGGCGGTCACCCGCCCCGGGGAACGCGGATCAGGCCTTGGCCTTGCCCAGGATCCGGTTGACGGTGGTGCCGCAGACCGGGCACTTGCCCTTGGCCATGTTCATGCCGGTCTTCGAGACCTCCACCGTGCCCTGGAAGTCGCGCTTCTCCTTGCACTTGACGCAGTAGCCGTTGTACGTGTTGTCGGCCACGGTTCCTCCTAGTGTCATGTCGTCGGCCGGATCGGCCCGGTGCCTGCCCGCAACGGCGGGCCGTGATCTTCTGTTCGGCGCTGGACCGCTCCGCGACCACGTGGATGTGGCCGCCGCTCGGCGGTCACTACCCAGGTCAGGCCAGTTCCATGTCAGCGCAGCGTCGGCGTGTGTCTCCGACGACGCTGAGTGTGCCGGGAGAAAACGACCTTTTCGTCCAATTAGCCCGAAACACGCCGACGATTGTCTTCAAACCGGATCTTTTCGCTGTTTCTGGCAGGAACTTGCGCGAGGCGGGGGCGACGAGCAATCGTCTGTGTTGCGAGGGTGGAAAATTTTTTCGGTTATTTGCGGACGAAGTACGCATATCCGACAGGTGTCATCGGCCGTACTCTTGCGGTGACATGGGTCTCACGGATTAGCGTCTCAACGTGAACCCGAACCTGGGCTGCGCGAGCCGGTAATGGCACGCACGCGCAAGCCTGTCGTCGAAGTGCGGCGCAGCCAGCGCCGGCGTCGGACGGTGTCCGCGTATCGCGACGGTGAGCGCGTGGTCGTGCTCATCCCGGATCGGTTCTCCCGGGCCGAGGAGACCGAGTGGGTCGAGCGCATGCTGGCCCGTCTCGCCGCCCGTGAGGAGCGCGACCGGCGCACCGACGAGGAGCTGCTGGCCCGGGCCCGTCGCCTGACCACCCGCTACCTGCCCGACCATGCGGCGCGCATCATCCCGAACAGCGTGCGCTGGGTCACCAACCAGAACGGCCGCTGGGGCTCCTGCACCCCCGACGACGGCACGATCCGCATCTCGCACCGCATCCAGGAGATGCCCGACTGGGTCATCGACTACGTGCTCCTGCACGAGCTGGCCCACCTGGTCGTGCCCAGCCACAACGCCCGGTTCTGGGACCTGGTGGGCCGCTACCCCAAGTCCGAGCGGGCCCGGGGCTACCTCGAGGGCATCAGCGCCGCGACCGGGCTGGTTCTGGCCGACGACTAGAGTTCGGGCGTGGTTCGACGGGTTGTTGCTGCTCTGCTGGTTCCGGTGACGTGGAGTCCGCCCGGGGTGGCGCTCGACAAGTGGCGGGCGGCGCTGGCCGAAGACGTCATCGACCTCCTCGCGCGGCTGTCCGCCGCCTCGCCGGCCATCGCGTGCGTCCCGGCCGACCGTGAGCTGGCCGAAGAGATCGCCTGGCCGGGCATGCGGGTGTGGGAGGTGCCGTCGGCCACGATCCGGCCGGTCTTCTCGGCGGCGGTCGAGGACGGTTTCGATCAGGCGGCGATCGTGGCCGCGGACGCGCCCGACGTGCCCGGGATGATCCTGGGGAAGCTGCTGCAGCCGCTGGACGCGAAGACCCTGGCGGTGGCGCCGGGTGGGCCGGGCGGAGGGGCGCTCGGGGTGGCGGCCCGGTTGCCGCTCGCCTCGTGGGTGGGCGATGTGGGGCTCGATGAGGCGACCGCTCAGATGTTGCGGCGGGGGGCGCCGCAGCCGGGTGAGGTGACCACCACGGCCGCGTGGCGGCGGCTGAGGGGCGCTGAGGAGCTGGCGTCGCTCGACATGGGGCTGGAGGGCTGGGACAACACGCGGGCCGTGCTCGGCGGCTGAGATTGCTGCTCAAGCGGCTGGACGAGGCCCGCGGGGGCGCCCCCCGATGCCATTCTCGCGCGAAAATGAAGATCGTGGGGGGTGCCTGTGGACAACCCGGGGGCTGTCCACAGGCGGGGTGTCACTCAGCCGCGGGACCGGGCTCCTCGCCCTTGTCCTTCGGGCCGTCTTCCTTGGGAGCGTCACCCAGGTTGTCGAGCTCGCTGATGTCCCAGTCGTCGCTCGTCTGGGCGAACGCCTGCGGGTTGGCGAAGTCGTCGTCGGTCGGCAGCAGGTCGGGGTGCCCCCACAGGGCGTCCCGCCCCTGGATGCCGCGGCTCTCGGTGACCGCCGCCCACAGCGCTCCCGCCTCGCGCAGCCGCCGCGGCCGCAGCTCGAGGCCGACCAGTGCGGCGAAGGTCTGCTCGGCCGGTCCGCCGGCGGCCCGGCGGCGGCGGAACGCCTCGCCGAGCTGTACGACCGACGGCAGCCGGTCGCCGGCCGCCGCGTCGACCACGTGGCCGACCCAGCCCTCGATCAGGGCGAGAGCGGTCTCGAGGCGGGCCAGGCTGGCCTTCTGCTGCGGCGTGTCCTCGGGGGTGAAGATGCCCTCGAGGGCCATCGCCTGCATCGACTCGGGGTCGCTCGGGTCGACCCGGCTCATCGCCTCCTCGATCGCGTCGCGGTTGACGGTGATGCCGTTCGCGTACGTCTCGACGGCCGTCAGCACGTGCGCGCGCAGCCACGGAACGTGCCCGAACAGCCGCTGGTGGGCGGCTTCGCGCAGGGCGACGTACAGGCGTACCTGATCTTCGGGGATCTCGAGGCCCTCGCCGTACGCCTTGATGTTGGCCGGGACGAGGGCGGCCGTGCCGCCCGGTCCGAGCGGAAGCCCGATGTCGCCGGCCGAGAGAACCTCGGCCGCGAGCTGGCCGAGGGCCTGCCCGAGCTGGCCGCCGAAGAGTGCGCCGCCGAGCGTGGCGACCATCGACTGCATGGGACCGAGCTGGGCTTTCGCCTCATCGGGGACGAGGTCGCCCATGGCGCCCACCATGCGGCCGGCGATCGGGTCGCAGAGCTTCTTCCACACGTCGAGCGTGTTGTAGATCCACTCGTTGCGGTTCCAGGCCGCGGCGACCTTGATGCCGCTGGGCAGGGCGGAGGCGGGGTCGAGCCACAGGTCGGCGAGCCGCAGCGACTCCTCGACCTGGTGCCGTTCGAACATGTTCACGGCGGGATCGCCGGATCCGGAGAGCTGGCTCGCCGCGACCTGGCGGGCCAGGTCCCAGTTGACCGGGCCGCTGCCGGGCGCGGCGAACATCTGCTGCAGCTGATTCATGAACTGCTGCATCTGCTGCGGGTCGGAGGGATCGGGCGGCTGAGCGCCCGGCAACGAGAAGCCGAACGGGATATCGGGCACGTAGTCAAAGGTACGCGCGAAACACGAGCTCCGGACCGTTGGCGGTGTCAGCTCAGAGTGAACTCAGACAGGGGCGATAGTCTCACGCGCATGAGACGTCGCGGTGTCACGGTAATCCTCGGCGCCCTGCTCACCGCTCTGCTGGCAGTCGGTGTCATGGCCGCACCCCTGCCCTACGTGGTGCTCAAGCCCGGGCCGACGGTCAATACGCTCGGCACCGCCGACGGTAAGGACGTCATCCAGGTCAAGAAGGGCGAGACCTCGACCTCGACCGGGCAGCTGCGGCTGACCACGGTCAACGTGCAGTCGCAGGTGGAGCTGGTGTGGGCGATCGGCAGCTGGTTCAGCAGGAAGGACGCGGTCGTCCCGCGTGAGCTGATCTACCCGCCCAACCAGACCGAGAAGCAGGTCGAGCAGGAGAACGCCCAGGAGTGGACCGAGTCGCAGCAGAGCGCGGTCACGGTGGCGCTGACCAAGCTCGGCTACCCGGTGCAGACGGTCGTGCAGAGCGTGACCGCGGGCGGGGCGGCGACCGGCCTGCTCCAGGCCAACGATGTGATCACCACCATCGACGGCGGCAAGGTGACCGACCCGGGCAAGCTCACCGACCTCGTGCAGGCCAAGCCGGCCGGCACCGCGCTGGCCGTGGGCTACACCCGGGGCGGCAAGGCGGGCACGGCCACGGTGACCACGAAGGCCGACGCCAAGGACGGCAAGACGCCCCGGCTGGGTGTTCAGATCACCACCAAGCAGCCGAGCCCGTACGACATCCACATCGATCTCGACAAGATCGGCGGGCCGAGTGCCGGGCTGATGTTCACGCTCGGGATCCTGGACAAGCTTGAGCCGGCGGATCTCACCGGCGGCAAGATCATCGCTGGCACGGGCACGATCGACGACGGGGGCAATGTCGGCCCGATCGGCGGTATTCCACAGAAACTGGTCGGAGCGAAGAGCGCCGGCGCACAAATTTTCCTGGTGCCCAAAGACAATTGCGCCGAAGCCCTGCAGAACGCGGTTCCCGGTCTGCCGATGGCCGAGGTGGCAAACGTGGACGACGCTCTCACCGCGCTCAAGACCTTCACCAGCGGCGGCACTCCCAAGCCGTGCTCGGCGTCGTGACAGGTGTCGTAGTGTGAGAAATTCGGCCCGACTGAAGTGTGGAGCCAACGTTGGTCATGCGTAATAGTCCTCTGCCGAGGATGAGTCGCCGCGGTCGCGTCACCGTCGGCGTCCTGGTCGGGGTCTTCCTTTTATTCACGCTGCTCGGCTGGGGCATCGACGCGTACACCGACTATCTCTGGTTCAACGAAGTTCATTTCACCAATGTCTTCACCGGTGTTCTGCTGACCCGGCTACTTCTGTTCGTCGTGATCGGCGTGGCAATCGCGCTGGTCATCGCCGCGAATCTTTATCTGGCCTACCGGCTGCGGCCGCTGCTGCGCCCGCACTCCGCCGAACAAGCCACCCTCGAGCGCTACCGCATGGTCATCGGTCCCCGGCTCGGCACCTGGATCACCGTTCTCACGGTGATCATCGGGTTCTTCGCCGGCCTCTCCGCACAGGGCCGCTGGAAAGACTGGATGCTCTTCCGCAACGCGGTGCCGTTCGGCGTCAAGGACCCCCAGTTCCATGTGGACCTCTCGTTCTACGTCTTCGACTACCCGATCTGGCGCTACCTGCTCGGGGTCGGGTTCACCGCCATCGTCCTGTCGGTGATCGGCTCGCTGGCCGTCCACTATCTCTTCGGCGGCGTGCGCCTGCAGGGCGTCGGCGACCGCATGACCACCGCGGCCCGGGCCCACCTGACCACGCTGGTCGCGATCTTCGTGTTGCTCAAGGCCGTGGCGTACGTGCTCGACCGGAGGGCCCTGCTGCTCGCCCAGCACGTGTCACCCGGCCTCTACGGCGCCGGCTACACCGACGTCAACGCGCTGCTGCCGGCCAAGGAGATCCTGGCCTACATCTCGATCGTGGTCGCGGTGGCGATCATCGTGTTCTCCAACGCCGGCATGCGCAATCTGGTCTGGCCCGGCGTCTCGCTCGCCCTGCTGGCCATCTCGGCGGTCGCGATCGGCGGCATCTACCCGCTGGCGGTGCAGAACTTCGAGGTCAAGCCCAGCCTGGCCGACAAGGAAGCGCCGTACATCCAGAGGTCGATCGACGCCACCCGGACCGCCTTCGACCTCGGGTCGTCGTCGCCGGCGGTGCCGGCGCAGACCGACAACTTCACCCCGAAACCCACCCTCGCGACGAACACGAGCGCTCAGAACGTACGCATCGTGGACCCGCAACTCGTCTCGCAGGCGTTCACCCAGGCCCAGCAATACCGGGGGTTCTACGACTTCGGCAAGAAGCTGGACGTCGACCGGTACACCCTGGCCGGCGCGAAAACCCCGAGCGACTACGTCGTCGGCGTGCGCGAGATGAACGACGACAAGCTGACCACCCAGCAGCGCAACTGGATCAACCGGCACACGGTCTACACCCACGGCTACGGCCTGGTCGCGGCCCCGGCCAACAAGGTGGTCTGCAACGGCCTGCCGTACTTCGTCTCCGGCTTCCTCACCAACAGCCAGCCGGCGACCGGCACGCCGACCGGCAGCACCAACCAGCAGGAATGCTCCTCGCCGACCGACCAGATCCCGGTCGACCACCCGCAGATCTACTACGGCGAGGAATCCACCGAGTACGCGATCGTCGGCCAGACCGACTCGACCAAGCACGTCGAGTTCGACCGGCCGGCGCCCGACGCCACCGGCCAGACCGCCGGCAACAACAACTCGGAGGCCGGGGAATACTCGACCTACGACGGCAAGGGCGGCGTGCCGATCGGCTCGTTCTTCCGCCGGCTCGTCTTCTCGATCAAGAACGCGGACAGCAACTTCCTGCTCTCCGACGCGATCAACAAAGACTCCAAGATGATGTACATCCGGGACCCGCGCTCCCGGGTGGAAAAGGTCGCGCCGTTCCTCACCATCGACGGCGACCCCTACCCGGCGGTCGTCGACGGCCGCATCGTCTGGATTCTCGACGGCTACACGACCGCGTCGACCTACCCGTACTCCCAGAAGATCAACCTGGCCACGGAGACGCGCGACGAACTGACCGGGCAGGGGCAGTTCGCCCTCGACCGCGACGACGTCAACTACATGCGCAACTCGGTCAAGGCGACGGTCGACGCCTACGACGGAACGGTCAAGCTCTACCAGTTCGACGAGCAGGACCCGGTGCTGAAGGCCTGGAACAAGGCGTTCGGCGGGCACCTGATCATCCCCAAGGCGCAGATCCCGCCCGAGCTGGCCCAACACTTCCGCTACCCGCAGGACATGTTCAAGGTGCAGCGGAACCTGCTCACCAAATTCCACGTGACCGACCCGCACGCGTTCTTCTCCGGCCAGGACTTCTGGCAGGTGCCGAACGCGCCGGACAACCCGCAGAGCAACGTGCGGCAGCCACCGTATTACCTGAACATCCAGCTGCCACAGCAGGCCGGCACGACGTTCCAGCTCACGGCCGCGGTCACGCCGTACAACCGGGAAAACCTGGCCGCGTTGATCAGCGGCTATTACGACGCCGGCGACAATCCACACTTACAGATAACTGAAGTGCCCGATCAAACGGTCACACCGGGCCCGGTCCAGGTCCATCAAAAGATGACCAACAACACGGCGGTACGCACCGAGCTACTCGGGCTGCTGTCCAACAGCAGCCAGTCCCAGGTGCAAGTGCTCTACGGCAACCTGATCACGTTGCCGGTCGACAACGGCATCCTGTACGTCGAGCCGGTCTACGTGAAAGCCGGCAACCAGGACACGGCGGCGCCGCTGCTGCAGAAGGTCCTGATGTCGTACGGCGACGGCGGCACCTACGTGGTGCTCGCCAACAACCTGCAGGACGGCCTCAACGCCCTCAGTAAACAGGCGGGCACCAACCCGGGTAGCGGCACTACAGCGCCAACCCAGCCGAACGCACCGCCCGCCAACCTCAGCGGCCAACTCGCCGACGCGGCCGCCAAGGTCGATCAGGCCATCGAGAACGTGCGCAACGCCCAGAAATCCGGCGACTTCGCCAAGTACGGGCAGGCGCTCCAACAGCTCGACCAGGCGATGAGCGACTTCCAGAACGCGCAGAAGGCGGCCGGCCAGCCCGCCACCGGGCCGACGGTGACCCCGTCCGGAAGCGCGCCAGCGACGCCGAGCGCACCCGCCTCCGGAAACCCGTCGCCAACCCCGAGCGGCTGAGAAACCCCAGGTCAGGTGGCCCGCCAGCGGCGGGCCACCGGGCTTTTGGGGGTCACTTTGCAGGTGCCGTGCGGGTTGCGCTAGTGTTAACAGGCCGACGCGGGGTGGAGCAGCTCGGTAGCTCGCTGGGCTCATAACCCAGAGGTCGCAGGTTCAAATCCTGTCCCCGCTACAGAGAAAGTGCAGGTCAAAGGCCCTTCACCCGTACGGGTGAAGGGCCTTTGTGTACTCCGTGGTCGCAAGGTGGTCGCAGACGAAAAAACACTAACCGGTGACGCGGGCCACTTGATTGCTGCACATCGATTTACCGCGTCGTTCGCACAGGTTGGTGTGGTACAGCACTCGGTCCTCGGGTTGCCATAGGTTGCGAGCGCCGGGAGTGTTCAGCTTGTTTCGGTGCTTTTCCAGGTGGTGAGGAAGTCCTGGTAGAGCGCCGGGCTGGCGGCGCGCAGGCGCGACAGGATGCGGAGCGCGTCGTTGGCGAGGGTGGCGGCGAGCTGGGCGCGTCGCCGGGTAGTCGCGGCTGAGCCGGGCGTGGTGAAGCAGTTTTCCAGTTCGGTGTAGGTGTGGTCGGCCGTCGCGATGAGCGAGTTGAGCGGGTCGGCGGGAGCGGTGTCGAGCGGCGACAGGTCGGTGGCGTTCAGGAGGTATTCGAAACCGTCGAGTCCGTCGCTCCGATTGGTGACGTGTTCCTGCTCGACGGGCAGGTCGTGGAGGCGTCGTCGTCGTGGTCCGCGAGGTACGTGAGGTATTTAAGAGCGTAGACAAACAGGTCGATGGCGGTGTCGATGGCGTTTTCGTCGGTGGTGGCCGCCTCGCCGATCGCGGCGAGAATGTTGAGCCGGTCGACCTTGCGGGCGATATTGGCCATGATCGAGATTTGCTCTCCGCGGCGTTTCCAGGAGTCGCCGTAGGCGGCGTCCTTGCTCCGGTGCAGTCCGCAGATGGTCTCGCGGAGCGGGTCGGCTGCCCCGATTCGCTTCGGGGCGCCGATGGCCGGACCGGGTTCGACGACGGTGAGGGTTTGCGTGTCGAGGTCGAGCCGTACGGTGCCTCCGTGAAGGCGGCGCAGGGCGCGCCAGGCGGTGAAGCCGGTGAGGATGGCTTTCTCCCAGTCGGCGGCGCGGTGGGTGGCGACCTCGAGGTGGGCGACCATGCCCTGGATGGTGTCCAGCAGGTCGTTGCCGATGTGGGTCTTGCCGTCGAGGTAGTGGTGGCGGCCGGCGTACCCGAAGATCAGCGCGGAGATGCCTTCCTCCGATGGCGATGGCGCGGCCCGCCGGTCTGCGGGAGCCGCGCTGGAGCACGTCATGTCGGCGTCGACGCGTCGTCCGGTCAGCAGGCGGTCGACGCGAAGATGACGCGCATCTTGCGGACGCCGATACCGCGGATGACGTCGATGGCCGGCAGGTCACAGGTCTTCCAGCCGGGGGCTGGGGTGGGAGTCCTTGGAACTGGCTCTGCCAGCCGATCAGCGGCAGCCGGGCGCTCTTGATCTTGGCGGTGTGTTTGATCGAGTTCAGGAGTTTGCGTTCGGCGGCGGTGAGCTTGTCGCGGTCTACACCGATGCGGGGGTCGTGGGCCTCGGTGTGGACCTGGGCGCCGTGCTCGGTACGTCCGGCGATGAACTTGCCGAGTTGGGTGTAGTAGTCGGGTTCGCCGTAGTGCACGGTCAGGACCAGGTCGACGACGCGGCCCGAGCTCGGATGGCGGTAGTGGTGGATCGGGGCGTACAGGACATCACCGTCGACCTTGACGATGGGGAACTGATTCACGAACGGGCCCTTTCGGAGGCGATTGCTGTATCGGTAGTGGGGCGGTGCGGCCACGCTGGGTTGACGGGCACAGCCGTCGCGGAGTGCTGGGTTGGTGTTCGACGGCGCTGTGATCGGGTGCGCCGAGCGGCCCGGCCGTCTCCGGGACGCTCGGGATGTTGCGCTCATGCGGGGTCCTTTTCTGCCTGCTGGTGGCGCCGGTTCCGTTGTGTTGGCCGATGCTCACGGGCCGCTGAGGTGTTGTTGTGCTTGCCGGGCGGATCGGTGAGGGCCTGGGACTGGTCTACAGCTGCGGAGAGCTTGTCGATCAGAACCCAGGCTTCGTCGGCGGCAGCGTGGAGTCGTTCGGGGTTACGTGCGTCAGGGATGCGGCCGAGGTCGCCGCGTGCCACGGGCGCGGTGTCGTCGAGAAAACCGTCCCGGTAGCTCGACGGGCTCGGCGACGGCGGGCCTGACGCGGGCGTCCGAGGCGACGCTGTGGCGGGGGTCGGCCGCGGTGTCTTGATGGAATCGGCTGCGGCCGGTGTGGTGGTGCGGTCTGGGGTGAGGTGGCGGTAGGGATCGAGGACGGCTGCGAGGTAGCCGCCTGCGGCCAGCCAGAGGGCGCCGGTGGTGCCGGCGAGGGCGGTGAGGGCGGCCGCCGTCAGGCCGCCGAGGGGGATGCCGGTCCAGGCGCCGGTGTTGATGAGGGTGAGGACCCGGCCGCGTACTTGGTAGGGGATTCGTTCGATCTGGAGACTGAGTATTAGGGAGCCGACGATGCCGCTGGCCAGGCCGGCGACAGCGAATGTGGTGTAGATGGCGGGCAGCGGGGCGTCGGCGGCGAGGACGACGAAGCGGCTGATCCCGGAGACGATGATCGCGGTCAGGTAGGTGGGGCGGCGGGGCAGGCGGTGCCCGACTGCGGTGGACAGCAGAGCGGTGCAGGCGGCGGCCGCTCCGAATAGGCCGAGGCAATCGCCGATGTCGGCGGCGGTGTAGCCGTGGGCGTGGAACCAGACTGGTAGCAGCAGCGTGAGCAGGGCCTGGTCGAGGCAGTTCGTGATCGCGAACATGACCGTCAGGGAGCGCAGACCGCGATTCGCTGACCTCTGCCGAGAACGTCGCCTGGGCGGAGTTTGTGCCGGTCGCCGGCGGTTCGGCGTCGGTCGTAGTAGGCGGGGGCGCCGGGTGATCGGGTGAGGATGGCGAAGGCCCAGAGGTAGCAGGCGTCGGCCAGGCGTTTGTTGCGGATGTTTCGGGCGAGCACGGCGCGGTGGCGGCCGGAGGCGCGGGTGATGGGTGCGGTTCCGGCGTAGGCGCGGCGGCTGGCAGCATGGGTGAAGCGGGTCGGGTCGTCTCCGAACTCGCCGAGTACCCGGGCGCCGAGGATGAGACCGAGCCCCGGGCCAACCGACGCGCCGGCCGCCGATCAGACGACCTCATTCGGGCTGTGACCAGCAGCTACCCGAACACGCAATGACCCTGGTTCAACGGGTCACGCGTTGCCGGCGGAATAGCCGCCACCCGAAGGTAGAACTTCAGTTGCCCGGACCGCGCGCAGCCACCCGCACCAAACTCATGGTCTTGAAGAGGCAGCAGTCTGCCCTCTGACAAACCCCGACGTTCAGGTGTGGCGCTTGAGGCTACCTGCGGAGAGCCTCAACCGGCTCTATGCGTGAGGCACGCAGTGCCGGATACAAGCCTGCGAAAAGCCCAACTATCGCGCCAACGGGTGGCGCTCCGAGAACGGACCACGAGGCAAGGATGGCCGTCCAGTCGCGGGAAATCGAGATCAGGACTACGGCCGCGATGCCGATGCTAGAACCAATCAGGCCGCCGACCAGGCCGAGAACTGTCGATTCTGTTAAGAACTGAACTGCAATGTGCAATGGACGTGCGCCCAAGGTGCGACGTAGTCCAATTTCAGGTATTCGTTCCATGACCGCAACGAGAGTCGTATTAGTGATACCAACCGCGCCGATAAGCAGTGATATCCCAGCAAGGACAAGAAAAAGTTCCCCGAGATCACCGGCGATCGTTTGTTGAAGGACCCTGGCGTCAGCAGTAGTGGAAACCCGGAAACGACCAGGGGAATCGGGCCGTAACGCTAGAGCGCACTGCTGTCGAACCAGATTGGCTGCGCCGACCTGCACTTCGACTAGCATGTTCGGCCGATTGATGGTCGGCTCGCCGTAAACGGCCCGTGCTGTGCTCGTCGGAATTAGGACACTGAAAAGTAAATCGTTCATACGTGCGACATCGTCGACTATTCCGACGACGGTGTACGGCGTGCCATCAATGAAGACGGCCGGAAAACTGTCGATTCGCGTAATTCCAAGTCTTTCGGCAGCGACAGATCCTAGGACTGCAACGCGTTCGGCCCGGCTCTCGTGGAAGGCATCGTAGATACGACCGGAACGCAAACGCGGATGTGTGGCGGCAAGCGCAGAAGGGTCTATCGCGGTGATCGACAGGCCAGCCGGGCCATCGACTCCCGGAATCGCGGTGATTTTCAGCTTGTCCGACGGGATCGTCCACCACAAGCCCGCATGCCTTACCCCGTTAAGGGCTTCAATCTTTGAGGAAGCGTCAGGAGGGAAGGAGACGGCGTTGTCCGCGTCGTTGGAACCACCAATGTCCTCTACCGTCACCTGCGTCGCAGCAAGCTCGCTAAAGCGCCGATCGATCTGTCCACTCGCTGTGCTCGTAAGTCCTAGGACTGCGACGAAAGTCCCGACGCCCAAGATCGTACCGATCATGGTCAGAGCAGATCTGACTGGACGCTGGACAAAGCCAGCGAGCGCCTCGTTGGCGAGATCCGCTAGCTTGAGGCGGGAACGGTCCATTTACACCACGATGCCATCTCGGATCGAGAGGGTAAGTTCCCCACGCCGCGCGACGTCCATATCGTGCGTGATGACAACCACCGTCATGCGATCCATGTGAAGTCTTTCTAGAAGCCCCAGGACCTCGCCGGCCGTCGTGCTGTCAAGGTTGCCAGTTGGCTCATCACATAACAGCAAGCTCGGCCGGTGCACCAACGCGCGGGCTATAGCGACTCGCTGTTGTTCACCACCAGACATGGTGCGAGGCAGCGACTCCGCACGGTGGGCTAGACCTACGGTGTCGAGGGCTGCTCGCGCAGCCGCGATGCGCTCAGTCCTGGGGCGCCCGCTGTAGAGGAGCGCGAGGGCGACATTCTCGACTGCACTTCTGTGCGAAAGAAGGTTAAACGCTTGGAATACGAACCCAATCCGATTGCCCCTAAGAGCGGTTCGTTCCTTTTCCGGCAGCGAGCTAACGTCAATGCCGTCGAGTTCGTATACACCCCGTGTGGGCCGATCCAGCAACCCCAATATATTCAGGAAGGTGGACTTCCCGGATCCCGAGGGTCCAACGACAGTTACGTACCGGCCAGACTCGATCTTGAGATCGACCGGACGTAGCGCAGCCACAGGTGGTGAACCCGGATAGGTGCGCGCAATGCCCTTGAATACTACGACCGGGGCAACAAGGGATCTCATGAGGCCCCGCCGACTACAACGAGATCATCTTCGCTCAGTTCCCCGCCGATTGGCGTTACCGCCACAAATCCGTCCCCTGAGGCGCCAGCCTTTACCTCGACGCGCCGGTTGGTCCCCGTCTTGTCGCTTACGGAAACGGTCGTCTTTCCGTCCGCCCCCGCAGATATTGCTGATAATGGCACGACAAGCACCCGCTGCTCAGTCTTTGCGGAAATAATACTAACTCTGACGTCCAAGCCCGCCCACTGAACGGGGAGAGCCTTTGCCGGCGTTACCGTTGCTGGAACGAATGCCGGTCCTCCATTCGGGTCCGGAGTGACAACACCAACTTGCGTTACCTTTCCGTCAACCTGTTCGCCGAGAGTCTCTGCGTCCAACTTGACTGACATACCTACGCGCACAGATTGCACCTGATCAGGGCGTAGCTTGACCGTTCCGCGGAGGTCACCAGAAGCGAGTGTTACTAGGGGCGCTTTGACAGTGTTCCCGATCTTTCCAGTTATAGCGACCAAGCGAACCGGAAAGTCAGGCACGAATACAAACTCTCCGGCCGGCAGCATTGTGCCAGTCCGCGCGAGGAGAGCGGTTCGGCCGTGCTGAGCTCGTGTGAGCTTGATCTCCGCCCTCGCGAGCTGCTTAGAAAACGACTCCTCGTCCACGGAAGCCTTTTCACCCGCTGCGATACGACGACGGATAGCCGCAACGTCCTGCTCTGCAGTGTCCACCGCGTCTTCTGCGGCATTTAGACTTGCCTGGTCATCGATACCGCCGGGGCCGCCAGTGTTCGGTGCATCATAACCTGCATCGTTGTACAACTGACGGACTGCGGACTTGGTCGCTGGGCCGAAATATCCGGCCTCGTCCCCGCCACCATATTTGCCCAATTCACTTAAGGCCTGCTGCAACTGGTGAACGTCTTTTCCAGTATCGGCAGGCTTTAGATCTCGATAGGCCGGAATCTTACCATGAAACACAAAGAGTGGCCGACCGGAGACCGCTACGATCACCCTTCCAGCATCGATTTGGCTTCCCAACTTCGCCGGAATGGCCGTGATGACTTGGGTAGATACGCCATTAACAATCGGTGTAACCTCGACCTTATTCGCCGCGTCGACCGTCCCTCGTGTTACCACGGTGCTGACGAGCACTCGTCGTTGTACTGCAGCAGTGAGAACACTCGATTTTGGCGGCGCTGTCTCGGCTCGCTCCTGTTCCGGCGATTTCACCCAGAATGAGGCTAGCATCCCGGCTACCGAAACGATGACAGCAATGGCTGAGACCCAGAGCACTAAGTGTTCACGGCGTCGGCCGCCTCGCTGCGAGGGCACTTCAAGTGCGTCGGGCTTAGCGTCAGGTTCCGATTTCCGTGAAAGTGCGTGTTTGAGGAAGGACGTGCTCAAGCGTCAGCCTCCGGCAACACGGGCGGCGTTCCGGGCCTGGGCAGCGTGGTATTTGAGGAGTATGTCTAGTGCTGCCGAGTTTTTTGCGACCACTCTGTTCTGGTAGCCAATCTCAACTGCGAACCACATACCGGTCAAATTTACCTCGCGCTTGCATTTCACGTCAGCCGTTGCAGTTGCTATTTCGGTCGCTGCTGGCGGCTCCGGCCAATTCTCATTGTTCGGATCCCAGATCGACTTGTAAGAGTAGCCGGAGCGCTGCATACAATCGCTCCACTCCTTCATAGCTTTTACTACGCGTGAGTCTCGCTCTGCTTGGTGAAAAGTATCGGCGGCCAGGCGGCTAGGGAGATTTTCATCCATCTGCCCTTGCGGGATCGTGGTATCCGAGGAGAAACCTTGGGCCAGAATTTGGTCTGCTTCGGCGGAACAGCCGCCCCGACCGAGTTCCTTGCCGTTGGCGTCTTTTGGCGCGAGCTTACCCGGTTCCGCACCCCGAACCAGGACCAACTCTGCATCGCTCGGATTCCATCCTCCCGCCCCCTTTCCTTTCCCAGAAGACTCTTGGGGGGTGGAATCTGTGGTCGAGGAGGGAGCTATGCTGGGCGGGAGGTCGTAACCACGTTCACCCGCGTTCTTGCTGTCTATCAGCCCGTAGCGCCGGGAGTTTCCCAATTCGAACGGCGGAAGATTGTCCAACAACACGCTCTCCGGGAGCGTGTATGTCCCTCCGAATCGAGCAACACAGTCTCCCGTGAGTATCCAGGCCGCCCTCCTGACGCTAACGTACTCCTTCTTTTTCACGTCGTATGCATCGAGCGGCAGGTTAAGCTGATTGGCGTTATCAATTGTTGGTATTGGTCCAATGCTCGGCTCAGGTTCGGTTGGATTGGAGCCATGGACGCATGCACCAGTCGCCAGAACAATGGCGCTCACGGCAACAAACCTGGCAACGCGTAGATCTCCGATCCACACGGAAAACCCACCAATCAAGACGACGATTAATCCGAAGGCAACAGACGTTTCTCAGAAGATCATGACCATTCGATTGAGGTGGTTCGGTCGTTCATGGCCGAGCCCATGTTCGCGGTGTTACCGGCATACCCCAAGCTTGCTCCGGAATAGCCAGCGCTCTCCCAGTGGCGCGCCAAGCAGTCTGCATACACATAGAAGGAGGAAATCCTATCGTTCCAGGCGCTGCCAACGTTCGTGGTACCCCAGTCGCGGTCGTCCGTTGATGCCGTGCAAACGTAGCCGCTAGTACTTCTTTCCCAGTAGTTGCTGGCGCCGCCAAAGTTGGCATTCTCGAATTCGAGGCCGACGACAGTGGTCGCCTGCGCCGGACCGGACATCAACATGGCACCGGCACCACCTGACACGGCAATGACTGCGGCACTGACAATCGCTCTTGAGAGCTTCAAATCTTCCACCCTTCTTCTGGGCGGGGACGAGCTTTCTACTAAAGATGGGCAACAAGGACGCCGAGGACCGGATCTACGCATCGGACAATGCTAGGCCTCATTTGCAATGTTGCCCGGCAACGGCATTCAAGTTGGTATCAGAGCGCCCCCGCTGTTCGTGACAGCGAAGTTATCACGGGGAAGAGACGCCGATCAATGGGGGTCGGCGAATTTTCGCGACCTGGCATGTCCTGAATGCCCGCCATCCAACTGAATCACTACAATTGTTCCGAGGGCTGCGGCCACTGCCAGCGCCGGATGACCGTCTCCTACCAGGTCGATGCCGGCAAACCCCGGATCAGTTACAACTGCGGCGGAACCCGCGCCGAGTACGGTGGCCCGGTCTGCCAGCGCATGTCCGGCCGCTGCATCGACCAGGTTGGCACCGCCGCCGTCCTGCAAGCGCTGACCCCCGCCGCGATTGCGGTGAGCCTGCACGCCATCGCGCAGGTCCACACCGAGCGGCAACGCCTCGAGCAGTTGTGGAATCTGCGGCTGGAACGAGCCCAGATCAACGTCGACCACGCCCGCCGCTGCTACCAGGCCGTCGACCCGCAGAACCGGCTCGTCGTCCGGCAACTGGAAGCCGGCTGGGAGCGAGCCCTGCACGAACAACGGGCATTGGTCGAGGAACAAGACCGGTTCCAGCACACCACTCCCGCCACGCTGACCCCGCCCAGCAGCAGGCCATCATCGCCGCAGCCGCGGACCTGCCCCGGATCTGGCACGCGACCAGCACCACCGACACCGACCGCAAACAGATCATCCGCAGCGTCCTCGACGAGATCACCGTGCTCGCCCACGGCCGCACCGAACTGGTCGACCTCACCCTGACCTGGGCCGGCGGACACACCACCCACCTGCAGGCCCGCCGCCCCCTGCAACGCATGGAAGACCTCTCCTACTACCCCCAACTGGCCGCACGGATCGGTGAACTCTGCGACACCGGCCTGACCCCCGAGGCCATCGTCATCCACCTACGCGACGAAGGTTTCCGCCACCCCAGAGGCGACCGGGACATCGGCTGGCGCGCCGTCGAGCAGGTCATCCTCCGAACTGGACATGCCATCAACCGCCACCACCAACCCCGCCGGGTCCACCCCGACCAGGCCCCGCACACCGACGAATGGTGGCTGGCAGACCTCGCCGCCGAACTCGGCGTCACCATCGGCACCATCCACCACTGGCGCCAGCAAGAACGACTAGCCGGACGGCAGGAGACCTACCCACCCCACCGCTGGATCCTGCACGCCAACCCGAACGAACTCACCGAACTACGAACCCATCTCAACCACGTCCGCGGCCGCACCACCCGCGTCCATCCCCGCTTCGCCGATACCTGAATTGATGACACACCGGTGCAGTCTGCTTGACAGATGGAGAACAAGATCCACTGGGTGCGAGACGCCACCTATGACGAAGACCGATCGCAAATCCGCACCGGCACCGGACAACAGGTTATGGCCACGTTACGCAACGCCGCTATCGGTACCTTACGCCTCGCCGGCATCACCAACATCGCCGCCGCCAACCGGCACCACGCCCGCGACAGCACCCGCCCACTCGCCGTGCTCGGGATAACCTGACGACGTTGCCGGGGCCCTGCCCACGGACCGCCCTCTCACGCGGCCAGGAGTACCGCGTACCCATATCAGGTACGTATCCAGTCGTATGCCCCGAAGCGTTGTAGACCGGGCCAGGGAGCCCTCGGACAATTGTGGAATTTCATTTTAATGGTGGACATTCAGGACAGGCCAGGTCGCGAAAATCGCCGCCCCCATTGATCGGCGTCTCTTCCCCGTGATAACTTCGCTGTCACGAACAGCGGGGGCGCTCTGATACCAACTTGAATGCCGTTGCCGGGCAAAATGGTTGCAAATGAAGCCTAGCATTGTCCGATGCGTAGATCCGATCCTCGGCGTCCTTGTTGCCCATCTTCAGTAGAAAGCTCGTCCCCGCCCAGAAGAAGGGTGGAAGATTTGAAGCTCTCAAGAGCGATTGTCAGTGCCGCAGCCATTGCCGTGTCAGGTGGTGCCGGTGCCATGTTGATGGCCGGTCCGGCGCAGGCGGCCACTGTCGTCGCCCGCGAATACGAAAATGCCAACTTTGGCGGCTCCGACTATACCTTGCAAGCCGATGAAAGCGGGTTGGTTTGCACGGCATCAACGGACGACCGCGACGAGGGTCTCCCGAACGTCGGCAGTGCCTGGAACGATAGGATTTCCTCCTTCAAGGTGTTCGCAGACTGCTTGGCGCGCCACTGGGAGAACGCCGGCTATTCCGGAGCGAGCTTGGGGTATGCCGGTAACACCGGGAACATGGGCTCGGCCATGAACGACCGAACCACCTCAATCGAATATTCATGATCTTCTGAGCAACGTCTGTTGCCTTCGGATTAGCCGTCGTCTCGATTGAGGGGTTTCCGTAAACATTCCCGATTAGTCACTGTCTACAAGATCGGGAACGCTTCCAGGCGCTCAGCGACGGCTGGATCCTGTGGCAATCTTCGCCTACCCCGGACTCCAACGAGCGCTTCAACAAAGGCGCGATCCGGAAGATGTAACAGTATTCGGCACTCCGGCCCCTGAAAGTGCCACCACGACCCTCCGTTCAAAGACCGTTCCTTCAAAACCTGTTCGAGGCATGGCCCGGCGATCCTAGTGTTCCATTCTGAACCTCCAGCTTGAAGGCAGGGAGCTTCTGTCGGCGGCGGCCTACCCGGGCGGACCCGAGGCCCTTGCGTGTTCGTCAGGCGGTCGCTTGAGCTGGGTTATGTGGGGCGACTGGCCTTTGTGGAGGTAGTCGGGGCGGGTGAGGTCCGACCTCACCCGCCGATGGCATCTTCGCTCATTCCCGCACTGACCGTGACGGCACCCATCGGCCGGCTCACGAGCCCGGCTGTCACCGACGGTGAACGCGGCGGCCTGGTAGTCGCGCTCGCCGCCGTTCCGGACCCTCGGGATCCTCGCGGCGTGCGGTATCCGCTGACCGCGCTGCTCACGGTGGCCGTGTGCGCGGTCCTGGCCGGGGCGTCGTTCGCCGCGATCACCGACTGGCTGCACGACCTCAACGAACAGATGCAGGCCCGGCTCGGGTTCACCCGCGGCATACCCGCCGGGACGACGATATGGCGGTTACTGACCCGCCTCGACGCCGCCGTGCTCACCGCGGTTCTCGCTGACTGGCTACGCACCCGCACCCCGGCGTCACCGCGCCCGCGCCGATACCGCACGGTGGTCGCCGTCGACGGCAAAACCCTGCGAGGCTCCCGCATCGACGGCCGCCAAATCCACTTACTGTCCGCGCTGGACACCAGCACCGACATCGTCTTGGCCCAGATCACCATCGACGCCAAGAACAACGAAATCCCCGCCTTCGCACCTCTGCTCGATGCCGTCGAGGCCGTACTCGGCACCCTGACCGGGGTCCTGTTCACCGCCGACGCCCTGCATACCCGGACCGGCCACGCCGACGAGATCGCCCGCCGCGGAGCGCACCTGCTCGTACAGGCTAAGGCCAACCAGCCGACCCTGTTCAAACAACTCAAACGCCTGCCCTGGGCCCAGATCCCGCCGGGAACCGAACCCGCGACCGCGGTCACGGCCGCCGCGAGACCCGCACCGTCAAAGCCGTCACCCTCGCCACGCCCGGCGGCATCGCCTTCCCCCACGCGCAGCAGGCCGCCCGGATCACCCCAACCCGCGCCATCGCCAGTCAAAGACGTGACATTCCGTGAAGACCCCTACCAAGCCCGAACCGGCACCGGACCCGCCGTCATCGCGACTCTACGTAACACCGCTATCGGCTACCGCCGAATCACCGGCGCCACCAACATCGCCCGAGCAACCTGCCACGCGAACCGCCGCTCAGCCGACCTCATCACCGCCGTGACCAGTAGTTACCCACAACGCAATGGCCCTGACCAGTAACAGCACCACCCCCAAGCGTCGAGCGCAACGGGTGGTCCTCCTGACCGCGATACCGGACAACCTCCGGCATATGGGCGGCATCCAGCATCCTCCAGCGCGTTGATGAAGAGGTGCTATCAGGCTACTCACGGGCGGTGTTGAAAGGTCTTTCGCGCCTGAGTCAGTCGTCGAGGTGGGGCCACCCGCCGTCGGCCCCGTCTTGCGCCCTGGCGCTTCTCGCCAGCAAGTCCCGGGCGGTCCGGCGCCTGCGAAATTGGGTATCACATGGATGGTTTGCAGAAGAGCTCGGCGGTTGCTTGGACACCACTGACACCGGGTTGACCACCTGGGGCACAACCCTGGTGCGGACGATGAGCGCGGTCGGCATGGCCATCGACGGCTCTCTCTGCGGGCACCTGAACTGGCTGGCCTCCGGGACTTACGTTCTGCGCCAGGACGCTCGATCTTGATCAGGCGCGCTCATCTCGGATAAGAAGTCGGCATAAAATCGGCTTATGCCGAAGCCCGGGTTATGCCGCCGTTGCCTGACGATGTGCTGGTCGGCAGGTTTTGGTTGGCTTCTGAGTCGGCATAACCCAGCGGGTTCCAGCGGTAGCTAGAGGTTGTCGAGGAACGTGAGCAGGGTGTCGGACGCTTGGTAGCGTCCGGGGTTGGTGCCGGGTTGGTGAACGCGGGCGAGGGCAGGACGTGTCCGGGTTGATCGAGGGCCTGTTCGTGGCCGTCGGCATCCCGGCCGGCTGGTGGCCTGGCCACCGGCGTGCATGCCTGGCTAAACGCGCCCGCCAAGGGGGCCGGCACCGAGCTTCCGGCCATGGCCGTCGGCCAGGACCGCCGTTCCGCGCTCATCGGCGGCCTCGCATCGGCCTTCGCGGCCAGCCTGGTCAGCGTGATCGCCGTGCTGGCCGGTGGGGTTGCTGGCGTCGTCGTCTTCGGACTGGCCAGCGGCTGATCCGGCTGGCCAGGCGGATTCCACCCGGTAGTTCGAAGACTGGGGCGGGGGGCGTGAGGTAGAGCACAAGACTGGGCACGCAGCCGTGCAGCGTCAGAAAGATTGCTCTCGGGTTGAACCTTTCGGCCTTCGGCGTGAGTTAACGAATTGCCGAACAGAAGAAAGAGGGTGTCGACCGTGACCGACCCGGATGCTGACTTTGCGGCGTATTTCGCCGGGCAGGTGAGCGCCGTGCGTCGTATCGCCTACGCCCTGTGCGGGGACTGGCACACCGCCGACGATTTGGTTCAGGTGACCTTCATCAAGTTGTACCCGCGGTGGCGGCGTGTGCGGGACGGGTCGGTGGACGCCTACGTACGCCGGATCCTGGTTAATGCCTATCTGAGCCATGTGCGCAAGCACCGGCGAGAGAAGGCCGTCGCCGAGGTGCCGGACATGCCGGCTCCGCAGGCCGACACCCACGAGGACCTGAGTCAGGCGCTGCGCCGGCTACCCGCACAACAGCGCGCCGTCGTGGTCCTGCGGCATCTGGAAGACCTGTCGATCGCCGACGTCGCCGAGATGCTGCACCTGGCCGAAGGCACCGTCAAAAGCCAGTCCGCCCGGGGCATCGCCGCGTTGCGCACGGCGATGAGCCGCTCCGCCCAGCCGAAGGAGTTGTGAGATCGTGACCGATCCTACTGACACGCAGATCCGCGACGCGCTCGTGGCCGACACCGGCGCCGAGCCGCCGCTGTCGTTCACCTATGACCAGGTCCTCGCCGGCGGTCGCCGCGCCCAGCGGCGCCGCTGGCTCGCAATGGCCGGCACCGCGGCGGCGGTGGCAGCCGTGGCAGTCGGCGGTGTTGCGCTCGCGCTGCCGCACCGCAGTGCCGACCTGACCCCGGCGCCCTACGCGGTGGCCGGGCCGTCCTGGTCGACGCTGGACGTGGCACCGCTCTGCAAAACCGCCAGCGCCGAGCCAACGAGCCCGATGGTCAAGCCCACCACCGTCGTCAGCGAGAAGGACGGCTACCCGATCCGGATCCCGGCCGAGCCGGCCGACCATGCCGCCGCCCGGATGAGCTGTTACCTGACCACGGCGATACCCTCGCTGTTGCCCGATGTCGCCTACCACCGATCCGCAGCGGCCCTCGCCGGCACCATGCCGCTCCAGGCATACCCGGGACGGATTTTCGACCCGACCCGTCCCGCGGAAACGACACCGCCGTTCATCACCGCCAGCGCCGTCATTACCGACGACCAAGGTTCCGGCGAAATCGGATTCGGTGCCGCTCCGGCGTACGAGAGCGCCGCCGACGCCACCGCGAATTGTGCCGGCAATGGCTGCACGGTGCGCACCGGTCCGAACGGCGAAACCGTCATCGTGCTGGACACGACCACGGCATCGGGATACCACCACGTCGAGGTACACGCCTACCGCGCCGGCACGATCGTTTCGGCAAGCGCCGAGAACGGGGTGACGCCAGCCACCGCCCCCGGCCAGGTGATCAGCAGCGACGACCTCAAACCCACACGCAACGGTCTTCCCCTCACGGTGGAACAACTCGTCGAGCTGGCCAGCGCCCCCGAACTGGACCTCTTCTCCTAGTACGGCAGCCGCCATTTGCGGGACTGTGCCGGGAGCGGTGTTTTCGGCCCGACACGCCGGTCCGAGAGGCTGGCGGGATGGGCACTGTGAGTGATGACATCGAACGTTGTGAGTCCACGGAAGAAGACCGAGGGTGACGGGCGGCAGCTGTCGCCGGAGCAGGCCGCTGCGGCGGCGATGGTGGCCGAGGCGAGGGCCCGCGGCCCGCGGCCCGCGATTCCTACGCCACCAAGATCGACGAAATTCTTCGCACCGAACGTCTGGTATGGCGGGAGACCGAACGGCACCTGCAAGGCAAGGTCCAACGAGCGCGCCTGTTCGACCCGGTCACCGGTCTGCCGAACCGGATCGCCCTGCGCGAGCACCTGCGCTCACTGATCGACCATGCGGCGACCGGGAGCCGGCTCGGTGTCTGCTTGGTACGCATCGACGGCTTCGCCCCGCTGAACAACACCCTCGGGCACCGCAACGGCGACGACCTGCTGCATGCCGTGGGACTGCGGCTGCGCGAGATGATCGATGGTCTTGCTCAAGGGGCTCCCGGCAGCGAAGATCATCCCGGCGCCGGGTGGCGCTATCACCTCGCCCACCTCGGCGGCGAGCAATTCGTGATCACGGTCGCCGACAGTGTCGGCCATGACGAACTCGTCAAGATCGGCCGCCTTGCCCAGCACGCGATCACCGCCGCGTCACGATCATTGGCCTGGATTGACGGTTACCAGCTCAAACTCAACACGATCGCCGGGATCGTCGAAGGCCCCGCCACCGCGGACGGGCCGGGCGACGAGGGCGACGCGGAGAGGTGGCTGCGTAACGCCCACATCGCCGCGGAATGGGCACGGGCCGACCGGCAGCCGCACGCGGTCTACGAGCCGGACCGCGCCCGTGCCGATCTTTACCGCCACCGGCTCACCGCCGCGATGCCCGACGCCCTCGATCGCGGCGAGTTCCGGCCGGTATTCCAACCGATCTACGCCCTGGCCGACCGCACCTTCATCGGCGTCGAGGCCTGGCCCGCTGGTGGCAGCGCGGCCACACCGCTCCGCTGGGACCGCAAGAATTCATCGCCTCAGCCGAACAGACCGGACTCATTCGCCCCCTCGGACGGACCCTCCTGCGCCAGGCCTGCTCCCACGGCGGCACCTGGCACGCCGCCGGCCACGAACTGCTGATCAGCGTCAACCTGTCCCCGCTGCAACTCGCCGAACCGGACCTGCTCCTCGCCATCCAGGAAATCCTCGACCACACCCGGCTGCCCGCCTGCGCGCTGCAACTCGAACTCACGGAGTCCGCCGCCGTGCACAGCCCGCCCGGCCTGCTCGACGAACTCTCCGGCCGCGGCATCCAACTGGCTCTCGACGACTTCGGCACCGGCTACGCCAACCTCGACGCCCTCGCCCGGCTCCCCGTCACCAGCGTCAAACTCGCCCGGGAACTGGTCACCGGCCTCGACGACCCCGACAACATCGCCGCGGCCGCGATCGCCTACCGCACCATCCAGCTGTGCCACGACCTCAACCGCACCGTCATCGCCGAAGGCATCGAAACCGAACGCCAATACGCGGCCCTGCGGGCCCGCGGCTGCGACTACGGACAAGGCTTCCTGTTCGCCAAAGCCGTCCCGGCCTCCGACATCACCCAGCTGCTCGCCAAAGGCCAGTCCGACAGCGGTCAATAGCCGAGCGGCACATCGAACAACCGCAGACCACGCCGGTTCTCCGACCTGACCCACTGGCCCAACACCCCGGCCTGGACTGGAAGGGGTTGCGGACAGGGCCGAGCTCCCTCGAGCGGTTCGGCCCTGCGGCGTGTCCAGAAGGGCTCGTCTACCGCCAGCGGAAGACCAGGAGGAGACGCAGCTCGATTCAGCGGCGCCCGCTTCGCTCTCTGGCCGGGCGCCGCCTCAACTCGGCGGCTACCCCGTTGCGCTAAACGAGATACCCGGGATCCACGTCGTGCCATCGCCCCCGCAGACATCGGTGATGCACCTCCGCTCATGGCCCACGCCGAGACGTACGCCCGGCCGATCTTCTGCCCGATGGTGCAGTGGCGGGATGCCGGCGCCCGCCAGAGCGCGACGGCACGTTCGTTGGGCACCAGCGCATCAAGTGGTCGTGCGCTGGCGGTGCGGCGCCGCGCGGCCACCGACCCCCCATTCGGCGTATCGGCTTGCGAGTCGTGGGAGCCTCGTCTTGGTATGCGCAGGACCGTACCTCAGGACGTAACCGATTCGACCTTGGCGATGGCCCGGCGCGTCACGTCCTCGGTCGTTTTGGTGTCGATCACGCCCCGCACGGTTTGCGAGATGCTGATGAGAACGCCGCCGTGCCGGACCATCACGAAGTCCAGGTTGACGGTCGTGCCGTCGACCGTCGCCGTAGCACGCGCGGCGAACGTGTCATCACCCAGCTTCGGGAAGGACAGTGCCTTCAGGTACAAGTCGAAGGGCGTGCCGTCGCCGGTCCGACTCACAATGTCCGGGCAGGCCGTCACGGCGTCGGAGAATTCGGTGAGCAGCTGGCGTGCCGCTCCCTCAGTTAGTGCCTCGATGCCCTCGACGACGTCCGAACCGGCCGGTGAGGTGAATTCGGCTCCGATGTCGTCCATCGCCTGGGTCTTCCTCGTCACGGCCGCATACTGCGGACACCCCTCGTATTCCTCCGAGGTGTCGGTCGCCGACGGCGCAAAGTCGGGTTTGGCGGTCCACCCGGTCGGCAGATCGGTCACCGCCAACAGGGCGCGTTTGGCCAGCGTGGCAGAAATTTGGCGCGTGGGAGTCGCGGGGTGCGCAGGGTGCGCGGCGGGCCGGCCGACGGTGCCGGCGCGTTGGTCACCGGCCTCGCCGCAGTCGGCGAGGACACCGATTGCCAGTACGGCGGCGGTCACCGCACGAAGCCTGATCATGAATCTCCGCCTGTGCCCAGCAAGTAAAGACATAGGCGACGATCGTAGCTTCAAAGGGTTGTCGCTGCTGTCCGCCGTGGACTCTCGTGGCTAGCTTCGGACCGGGTCAGTTCGAGGCGAGGGCGACACTCAGGGATCCGGTGGCGGCGCTGCTCGGGTCGATGACTACCTGGTAGTTGCCCGTAGCGGTCAAGGCCGGCGCGGTGATGGTGTTGTCGCCGATCAGTGTCCGGCTGGCGAAAACCGTCCCGTCCGGGCGCAGGATCGTGACGGTGTAGAGGCCGCCGAGCGTGACATCGCTGAACTTGAGCGCCGGAGTTTGTCCCGCGGTGGCGGCCAGCGAGAAGCGGCCGTTCTGGCCCGGCCGTTCGACGGCGATCGTCTGGCTGGGATCGCCGGCCGTCAGGGCACCGCCGTCGACATCGGCGGACAGCGTGATGGTCGCCTGCCCCGTACCCACAGCCGAAGGGTCAAGGACGACCTGGTAGGTGCCGGTCTGCGCCAGGGTGGGCAGATCGACGTCGCCGTCGGCGCCGGCCAGCGGCGTGTTCACCACGGTGGTGCCGTCCGGCCGGGTCACCGCGAGGTAGTAGAGGCCGTCGAACGTAGCGCCGGTCAACCCCAGGCTGAGGCTCTGACCCGCCATGCCGGTGAAGGTGAAATGGCTGTTCTGCCCAGGCCGGACGATCGTTGTCGGAACGCTCGGCCCGGAGGCGGAGAGGGCGCCCCCCTCGACATCGGCCGCCAATGTTGTCGTGATGTCGCCGGTCGCGCCTTCATCGGGATCGATCACTACCTGGTAGGTGCCTGTCTGGGTGAGCGTGGACAGGTCGAGTTCCGCGTTGGCGCCTGCCAGAGGCGTATTGAGCAGGGTGGTGCCGTCCGGGCGGGTGACCGCGATGTAGTAGAGGCTGTCGAACGTGGCGGAGGTGAAG